>DAOWMA010000374.1 GCA_030643345.1 Spirochaetaceae bacterium | reverse complement strand
GGTATCTGTCTGCAGGTCTTACATCCGATTCAAACATCTGAATTTGTTTGTTTTGAAGAGTTCTTTTCCCTTCATAATAATAGTTAAGAGATTCAAAGTAGAGGGCATCAATATCTTTGTTTGAAAAGGACTGGAGTTCAACCTGCCGTCTTTCCATTCCCGGAAGGTCAGGGATATAGGCATTCCTTTGTATAAAAAACAGTGGTTTATGATCTGTTATCACAATTTGAAATGGACCTGACCTGGTCCTTCCGCAATATTTAAGGGTACATACACCTCTGGTGTCATAAGCTGATCTGGTTAGGATAAAGCCTTTTTGTGACTCCATGAGTAATTATAAACCTACTTCATTCAACTTGCACGGTTTTTATTTTCGACTATTCTTTCCTGAATATTTTTAATATATTTTTTCGGAACTTCGTACATCCCCGCTATTTCCTGCCAACTGCCAAGAGCTTCTTTTGTTTTTTCCACTATATTTCCCCAATTCTTAATGTCAAAATTATCTGCGATATTCTCAAAATCCTTAAGAGTAAGGTTGCGTCTTTTACCGGCAGCAGACATTGCATGAAGTCCCTGATCTCCGGATGAATAAGAGAGATCATATGCAGGAGAAACAAACCACCTTCCTGTACCGTCCATTAAGAATGAAAAGTTTTTAGCGTGATCGTCTCTATTGCTCCCGAGATAATTAAAAACCATACGCCTGTAAATTTCTTCTACCTGTTTCTTATCAAGGCATAGATCTGCTGCAGTACGGAACAACCTGGAATAATCCAGAACTGTGTCTCTGTAATTGACACCCATCAAACCTGCAAAAGTCTGCATATGATATCGCCCACCGGATTTACTAATATCAAACCGGTTTATGGCAAAATGAGCGTTATCTTTATCCTCAGTAAGCAGCCGGGTTGGAGGTACATTAATTCCGGTAAGCTCTGCCATTTTGAAATAACAATATTCAATCCGTTGCCAATGGTCTCCATTATTACCTGCAACTTTGAGTATAATCGGGGTCCAGCCATCCTCGAGTTCTCCAGTTGTATAGCGGATATTATTTATTTCATTATTTTTCAAGTCAACAAGATATTTCGGTCTGGCCCCGCCGGCAGAACCGCCTGCCCGAAACAGCTGCTCCACAATATTATTAGCATTTCCGGACAAAATTCGTTGTGATGCCTTTCTGAGATCTGCCAATCCCACGGCCTGTAATCCGGCAGAAAATGTCTGCTGTGGTTTGAACTGCAATGCTCCCATTCCATAGCTGCCAATAAAAGCAAGCCGTTCAAGGGCTGAAATATCCAGTTTCCCAATTTTTTCAAACTCCGCATCCTGGACCCTTTTGCCCCATTCATCAGGTAATGCATCTGCAAAAAGGCTGTGAAGGTTATACATATCTTCATTCCTCTCAGCAACAAATGTTTCCTCTCCAAGCGGCAGAGTATAGGGTGAAAGCTCAAGCCCGGATGAAAGAAATAGAGGATTATAATTGAAGACATACTTGCCCAGTTTTCCGGAAAGAAACAATTCTCCAACTTTATATTGAGTATACCGAAAATCAAGAAATACCTGGAGTTTATTCATCTTACGGTTTTAAACCTTTCCGCACGTTCCAGTTCAGTTATGGACCACCAGCTCCTGTCTGTAACAGCGGATGTAATATGCCGGTCCATTTTGTATAAAACTGAAAGCTTAAGCAGATTAATCAGGCTAATTTGACCACTTTTTTCAAAAAGCCTCAAAGTGGCTATATTTACACCGGACCGGCTTGCGACCTCCACCTGTTTTAATTCCAGAGCAATACGGCGTTCCTTAAAAACATCTCTAATCTGATATAAATACTCTTTTTCAAGCGAAATCATATTTATAACATATTATAAATATGAGCCTTTTACAAGCTTTATTCATAATATATTACTATTTTCAATTACTGTAGTCTGGAACTTGAACATTCTGTCCAAAACTAAATACTTCGCTCCTTCTTAATAATATCCCAGGCATTCTGTATATCTATAAACTTTGCTTTTGCTACCTTTTGGAATTCTTCAGGAAGACCCTTTGAGGATATCTTGTCAGGATGATACTCAGATACAAGTTTTCGATAGGCTTTTTTCAGTTTGTCGTCACTGTCAGACGAAGTGCATCCGAGAACCGCATAGGCGGTGTCTGCAGATGCTTCCCGACCGTAATATGGGCCTGCATGAGTACGGTAACCGCCGGTATATTTTGCCTTCAGACGGCTGTAGAGATTATCATCAAGTCTGAATATATGAACTGCATCAACAATCAGTGTTTCTTCCTCGTTACTAATGCCATTGTCCTCCTCTGCTACCCGGAGCATTATATCGATCATAAGTTCCATCAGTTGCGGCTGAAAATGAAATTCCCGGTAGAACTGATTTGCAAACTGATAGAAGGTCTCCGGGGCATTTAAAGCGGTGTCAAATATACGGAAAGCGGTAGCTTTGGTTGCCGCATCGAGGTTCAGATCATTATTCATGAACTCTTCAATCTTTCTGCGTTCTTTTTGTGATACATTACCATCAACTGCAGCAAGCTTGGCGAGCATAGAGAAGGCACCTACAAAGAAAGTCATCTGGCTATGCTGGCTGCGGTTCATCCGGGTCCCATACCATGATGAATACCTGTCCTGTCCTGGTACTTCTGTAAAATTAACTCTGTTTCCTGCACCGGAGAGAAAACTGCCGAATGCAGCTCCTGCAATGGCTCCAAGAGGTCCTCCTAAAAACAAACCTATGGTTCCGCCAATTAATGTTCCTAAACAACTCATATTTTTACCTTGTCTCCCAGCATCTGCTGCTTTTGTTCCTCAATACCC
>DAOWMA010000226.1 GCA_030643345.1 Spirochaetaceae bacterium | reverse complement strand
TTCCCTGCTAAGCAAAATCTATCCGAGTGAAGAGTTAGGATATATAAAACCTGTAGGTCAGCAGGTAGTAACCCTTGCTGATGGTACAACAATAGATAAAGATGCACAGATTATAGAAAAATTTTCAGATATACCGGCATTAGACCTAAAAATGATTTCTCCGGTCCAGCTTCCCGGGGGATTTACACAAAAATTCCTTTCATCTGAAAATCAGGACCGGATTACAAATACCTTAAAAATAAGTATTAAGAATGCAATGGATTTTCTTAAGGGAAAGAAATTTATCATTGCAGAAGGCACAGGGCATCCTGGTGTAGGAAGCATAGTAGGATTATCCAATGCTACTATCAGTAATATGCTTGATTCTGATATTCTTTACATAGCCGACGGAGGTATTGGACGATCTATTGACAGGATGGAAGTAGACCTTTCTTATTTTCGCTATAATCGATGCAGATTAAGGGGAATTATTTTTAACAAAGTTATTGAAGATAAAATCCCTGCAATGAAAAAAAACATAACAGAAGAACTGGTAAATAAACGTTTCCGCAGCCGGCCTGATCTCCCTGTAAGCATACTGGGTTATCTTCCAAAAATTAAATCTATACTTAATCCATCTATGAACGTTCTTCGAAAGAAATTTACAGGTCATAAAACAATTGGTGATACTACTGATGAACTCTGGAAAAAACCGGTAAATAATATTAAAATTCTTTCTCTTGTCTCAGAGGTTATGGATCTGGAAACATTTATCGATCCAGGTGATATTCTTCTTATAGCTATAATGTCCCGAAACAGACGTTCGCGAATACTTAAATATGCAGCCGAGATGAAGGGATATCTGGGAGGATTAATACTTACTTCCGCCAGTATGTACACACTTTCGGCAGAAATAGAGGAAATGATACTTGACGCAGGTATTCCGGTTTTTGTTGTTAATGAAGATACTGCAGCTGCTGAAAAGAAACTCCTGGATGCATACACCAATACCAAACTGCAGATATACGATGGAAACAAGGTTAAAGAGATAAAACATCTTTTTGAGGAATATATCGATTTTGAAAAATTTATCGTTGCATTTAAACCTTCTGATTCGTAAATATGCCCTCAACAGGAAATATATACGCCCACACAGGGGCGTATCTACTCCCCTATAATTTTTATCAGAACACGTTTCCTTCGTCTACCGTCAAATTCTCCATAGAACAACGCTTCCCAGGGTCCCAGGTCCAACCTGCCCTCTGTCACGGCAATAACAACCTCTCTGCCCATTATCTGTCTTTTTAAATGAGCATCACCATTATCTTCTCCAACATTATGTCGATATCCATCCCTGCTATAGGGTGCAAGTTTTTCCAGCCATTCGAGATAATCTCCATGTAAACCGGATTCATTATCATTAATAAAAACACTTGCTGTAATATGCATGGCATTCACAAGACACAAACCCTCTTTAATGCCGCTTTCTCTAACAGCCTTCGCAACTTCACTTGATATATGAACAATTTCATATCGTTTCTCTGTATTAAACCACAGCTCTTTTTTATAACTTTTCATTTTCTTCTCCTTACTCTTTATTATATATTATATAAATAAGGTTATTTCTAAACCAGTGCATTATACAAAATTAAAAACTTTGTATTGCACAAAGGCAAAACTGATGATAGTTTAGGGAAATCTCAAATTATAGCAGGTAAATGGATGAACAGAAGAGAAAATAAGGATATTAGAAATATTGCGATAATAGCTCACGTAGATCATGGCAAAACAACTCTGGTTGATGCCATGTTCAAGCAGAGCGGACTATTCAGACAGGGACAGAAAACAGACGACAGACTAATGGATACTATGGATCTTGAAAAGGAACGTGGAATAACAATTGCTGCAAAAAACTGTTCAATAAAATGGAAGGGAATCAAGATAAATGTAATTGATACCCCTGGGCACTCCGACTTTGGAGGAGAGGTGGAAAGGGCCCTGTCTATGGTGGATGGTGCAATTCTACTTGTTGATGCATCAGAGGGTCCACTGCCGCAGACAAGATTTGTTCTCGATAAAGCTTTGAAAGGGGGAGTAAAAGTTCTTGTTGTTATTAATAAAATCGACAGACAGGATGCAAGACCACTTGCAGTACTTGATGAAATCTACAGTCTCCTTATAGATCTTGATGCCAGTGAAGAACAAATGGATTTTGAAGTTCTATATGCTATCGGTCGGGATGGAATTGCCCAGGAAACTCTTGAGACCCCCGGAGAGAACATTCATGTCCTTCTTGATAAAATAATTGAAGAAATTCCCGGCCCTATGCACAGAAAAGATGAACCATTTCAGATGCTGGTTTCCGATCTCAGCTACTCTGATTATCTGGGTCGACTGGCAATTGGTAAAGTAATAAATGGCTCAACTGATTCGAAAAACAGTATGATGTGTATTCAAAAGGGTGGCCAGGAAGTTCCCTTAAAAATTTCTAAACTCCAATGCTATGCCGGTTTGGGCTTACAGGAAATTGATCAGGTACAAGCCGGTGAGATTGTTGTTATCTCCGGAATAGAAGATGTGCACATTGGAGATACTATATGCACAAAAGAGCAACCAAAGGCCCTCCCCCGAATAACTGTGGATGAACCAACTGTTTTTATGAAGTTTACACGAAACTCATCCCCACTTGCAGGAACTGAGGGGAAATTCGTACAACCGGGAAAGATCAAAGATCGTCTGGAAAAAGAAAGCCTTCTTAATGTTTCAATGCAGGTGGAAGAATCTTCTGATAAAGAAAACTTTATTGTTAAGGGGAGAGGGGAATTCCAGATGGCAATTCTCATTGAAACAATGCGAAGAGAAGGTTTCGAACTAAATGTGGGAAGACCTCAGGTAATATTTAAGTATGATACTGATGGTACACGATTGGAACCTATGGAACACCTCTATGTTGAATGTGAAAGCACTTTTACCGGAATTGTTACAGAAAAATTGTCCCGCAGGAAAGCTAAACTTATTAATATGACAAACCATAATGATGGAAGAGTACAACTGGAATTCAACACTCCTGCACGCGCACTAATTGGCTACAGAGATGAGTTTCTAACCGATACCAGGGGTACAGGAATTATGAATTCTTCTTTTGCAGGGTATGATAATTATAAGGGAGACTTTGCAAACAGATACTCCGGCAGCCTTGTTTCTGACCGTGCAGGCACAGCTGTCCCTTATGCACTATTCAACCTGGAACCCAGGGGTAATATGTTTATAACAGCTGGGAATAAGGTTTATGAGGGGATGATTGTCGGGGAACACAACAGAGAGGGTGATTTAAATGTCAATCCTACAAAAACAAAAAAACTTTCAAATATGAGAGCTTCCGGCAAAGATGAAGCAGTAGTACTCTCTCCAATACTACCTATGACACTGGAAAGAGCCTTACAGTTTATAAGGGATGATGAGCTGGTTGAGGTTACTCCAAAAAGTATCAGGTTAAGAAAAGCAGCTTTGTCTGCTCACGATAGGAAAAAACTGGAGAAACAAAATGAATAAGCTTATTATGGCACTTATGAAGGAATACAGTATTGAACTTGCCGACATAAGATGGCTTATTGCTCACCGGATAACGGTGAGCATACTTTCCGACAGAGATAACTCAGAAGAAATAACCAGAAGAATATGGTCCGGCAAACTTGAATCTGAACTTTATAATATGGAAGAAAAATTTCTGGAAGATATTAAACTTCAGTTTGAGAGGGGACTTATCGATGAGGCGTGGATACGAGACCAATTTGCCGAGGCCTCAGAATTAAAATGCAGGAAAAGTTAAGTTAAAGAAAAACCTGAATTAAGGGACAGCCTTATAAATCATTTTCAGTTCTTTAAGACTCAGAGCCTTACTGTATAAAAAACCCTGAAGGGAGTTACATTTTCTGTCTGTGAAATATTTGCTCTGCTTCTCTTCCTCAATACCCTCTGCAACTACTTCCAGCTCAAGGCTTTCTGAAAGACTAATAATTGTGTTTACAATCTTCTGATTATTCTTCTGAAATAGTTTTGTCACAAATGATATATCAATCTTAAGACTATCTACAGGAAGATCGGAAAGATAACTTAAAGATGAGTATCCTGTACCAAAATCATCTACAACAAATTTTATTCCATTGTGCCTGTTTTTTATCTTATTCATTATACTACTTATCCGCTCCGGAGCACTCATAATACTGGTCTCTGTTAATTCAAGCCGAAGATTTGAAGGATTAATACCGGTTCTTTTTATTGCATTATCAATGTTATTCACTAAATCCTTATGATCAAACTGTCTTGCAGATAAATTAACGGATACATAAAGATCTTTCCCCCAGGAAGTAGAATTTATTTTTTTAAGCCCTCTGCAGGAAGTCTCCATAATCCAGTTACCCATAGGAATAATAAAACCGGTCTCTTCGGCAATAGGAATATATTTGTCAGGAGGAATATACCCTCTGATAGGATGAAACCAGCGAATAAGTGCCTCAAAACCCTTTAC
>DAOWMA010000091.1 GCA_030643345.1 Spirochaetaceae bacterium | reverse complement strand
TATTATCGGTATCTATTCTGCGGTCCGGCAGTATTCAATAGGTGATAACCTGGCAACAATTATAGGGTATGTGGGTCTGGCAACCCCCGGGTTTTTGTTTGCATTGATTCTTATGTTTCTTGGACAAAAATGGTTCGGAATAAGTGTCGGGGGGTTGTTTTCTCCGGAGTTTGAAGATGCTGCATGGAGTTTTGCAAAATTAATGGACCTGTTTTCTCATCTCTGGGTCCCTGTTATTGTTCTCGGTATGGCAGGTACTGCATTTCAGCTTCGTACTATGCGTGCTACTCTTTTAGATGAACTAAACAAAATGTATGTTACATCTGCACGATCGGGTGGAATACCTGAATTCAAACTGCTAATGAGGTATCCTGTTCGTATGGCACTTAATCCCATAGCATCAACTTTAGGATGGGAACTGAGTAAGATAATTTCAGGAGCCCCAATAATCGGTATAGTTTTATCTTTACCTACTCTTGGTCCATTGTATGTTAATTCACTGCTTAGTCAGGACATGTATCTCGCCGGTGCCTTAATACTTATCTTTTGTTCTCTTGTAATTGTCGGTACTTTTATATCAGATATACTTCTTATGGTCCTGGATCCGCGACTAAGGCTTGGAAAGGCAGGTGTAAAATGAAAGATGAAAATTATACAGATGCCGCTAACAAAAAAGTCAACAGAAGGGATATTGCCACCCACGGGCAGTTAATGTGGTGGCAGTTTAAGAAAAATAAAATGGCCATTGTTGCAGGCAGTATACTCGTTGTTTTTATAATACTAGCAATTTTTGCTGAATTTATTGCCCCCTATTCACCTGGTAAACGTAATGCAACTTATCTGCAGTCACCTCCAATGAAAATTCATCACTTTGATTCGGAAGGGAAATTCCACTTTCAGGCTTTTATTTACGGATGGGATAATAAACGTGATCCTGAAACTTTAAAGTTAAATACTATTACGGATACATCAAGAATTATTCCGATCAGTCTTTTTGTTAAGGGAGAACCCTACAAAGTTTTAGGATTGTTTGAACT
Organism: Spirochaetaceae bacterium; assembly: GCA_030643345.1. Lineage (GTDB taxonomy): Bacteria > Spirochaetota > Spirochaetia > B11-G9 > B11-G9 > JAJRQE01. The sequence continues at coordinate 6,489 of DAOWMA010000091.1, read as the reverse complement.
AAAGCTGCATCTGTTCGGGGTTAAAGAGGGGATGATAAATATTTTCGGGACAGATCAGCTTGGAAGAGATATTTTTTCAAGACTGATGTTTGCGACAAGAATCTCTCTTTCTGTCGGGGCTATCGGGGTGTCGTTTGTATTTTTAATCGGACTCCTTATGGGCGGTATTGCCGGATATTTCGGCGGTATAGTCGATGAAATTATTATGCGTATGATGGAATTCCTTCGTTCTATTCCCACACTTCCACTATGGCTGGCTCTTTCAGCAGCACTCCCCAGGGAATGGTCTGCCTTAAAAGTCTATATAGCTGTAACGCTAATTCTTGCATCTGTAGGATGGACCAATCTGGGTCGGCGTGTTCGAAGTAAACTTCTTTCAATGAGAGAGGAAGATTTTATTCTTTCCGCTAAACTGGCAGGATGTACAGACAGAAGAATTATACTAAATCATATGCTTCCCTCTTTTATGAGTTATATCATAGTGGATCTGACAATATCATTCCCATTTATTATTCTGGCTGAAACTTCCTTAAGTTTTCTTGGGCTGGGCCTTCGGGAACCTATTGTCAGTTGGGGAGTTCTTCTTTACTCGGCACAAAACATTCATACCCTGTCCCAAATACCATGGCTGCTTATAACTGCACTTTTTGTTGTTATATCGGTGTTGGCTTTTAATTTTCTGGGTGACGGCCTTAGGGACGCAGCAGATCCCTTTTCGAAATAGGAGACTACTTAGAATGGAGAAAAAATATTTAATGCAGGTAAAAGACCTGCAAATTTCATGGCACCTTGATAAGGCACTAATTCCTATTGTCTGTGGTCTGGATTTTAGTCTTGAGCCAGGGAAAGTACTTGCCCTTGTAGGAGAAAGCGGATGTGGTAAGAGTGTTACATCTCTGTCTCTTCTCCGGCTGCTTGCCAAAGAGCTGAAAATAGTTGGAGGAGAGATCCTCTTCAATAGTACCGATGGGGATAAACCTGTTGATGTTGCCAATCTTAATCCAAGAGGAAAGGAAATTCAGGAAATCAGAGGCGGAATTGCCTCAATGATATTTCAGGAACCTATGAGCTCTTTCTCACCCCTTTATACTATAGGGCATCAGATTATTGAGGTAATACAGCAGCATAAAAAAAATACACAGGAAGAGGCCAGAGAAACTACTATTGATCTTCTAAGAAAAGTGGGACTTGCAGACTCTGAAAAGGCCGTTGACCGTTTCCCTGGTGAGTTCTCGGGAGGGATGCGGCAGAGAGCTATGATTGCCAAGGCCCTTTCGTGTAATCCGCGTCTTCTAATCGCGGACGAACCTACTACAGCTCTGGATGTCACAATACAGGCACAAATTCTTGATCTTATGAATGAAGTAAAAGAGGAATTCGGAACTTCAATTATCTTTATTTCCCATGATCTTGGTGTAGTGGGACAGATTGCGGATGATGTGGCTATCATGTACATGGGCAGCATTGTTGAAAAAGGGCCCGTTAAAGAAATTTTTAAACGTCCAAAACATCCTTATACAATGAAATTACTGGAGGCCATCCCACGCCTTGGTGATCTGGAAGATCGCAAAAGGCTGGAACCTATTCGGGGAAGTGTTCCGACTCTGTTTAACAGACCAAATGGTTGTGCATTTCATGACAGATGTGATTATTTTATGAAGGGTATTTGTGATGATTCTTTTCCTGATCTTCAGGAGATTTCTGGTGATCAGCAGGTTGCATGTCATCTGTATAAAAAAGGAGAAAAGTATCAATGAGTACACTGGTTGAGATCAAAGATCTAAAGAAATATTTCCCTGTTGGCAAAACCGGCATATTCGGCAAGCATAAATCCCTGCTAAAGGCTGTTAATAATGTATCTTTTACAATAAAAAAGGGTGAGAATCTGGGACTGGTAGGAGAGAGCGGATCAGGTAAAACAACTCTTGGACGAACTCTTATCCATTTAATAGAACCTACAGGAGGCGAGGTCCTGTTTAATACGGGAGGAAAAAAGATAGATGTTGCAAAATTGCGACGAGGTGAACTGCGGCATCAGTGGCGTAACATGCAGATGATTTTCCAGGACCCTTATGCCTCACTAAACCAGAGAATGACAGTGAGAGACATTATAGGAGAACCTCTTGTAGCAAATAAATTAGCAAGTGGAGATGAGCTTAATGAAAAGATTAAAGATATGGCAGTTCTTTGCGGACTTAAAACTTCACAGCTCAGACGTTATCCCCACGCCTTCAGCGGAGGGCAAAGACAGAGGATTGCTATAGCGAGGGCCCTTATTATGCATCCTGAATTCATAGTATGTGATGAAGCAGTTTCGGCCCTTGATGTTTCTATCCAGGCACAGATACTAAACCTCCTGAAAGACTTACGCCATGAACTGGATCTTACCTATCTGTTTGTTGCACACGATCTAAGTGCAGTAGCTTATGCCTGTGACAGGGTAGCAGTTATGTATCTTGGTCGAATAGTTGAAATGGCAGTTACTGAAGAGCTTTATTATAAACCCAAACACCCCTACACAGAAGCTCTTATGTCTGCAATTCCGCCGGATGATCCCGAGGTAAAAATGGAGAAACGTCTTGTGCAGGGGGAACAGCCAAGCCCGGTTAACCCCCCATCGGGTTGTCCTTTTCATCCCCGATGTAAATTTGCAGATGACAATCGTTGTGTAAATGAGCTGCCGGAACTAAGGGAAGTATCCCCGGGGCATTTTGTCTCCTGCCATTATGCAGAATCCTTTTCTCTTAAAGGGGCCATGCAGTTTCAAAATAAAAGCGGAGAAATAAATAACAAAAAACAGGTGGAATACCTAAATACAAAACGGTCAGAAATCATGGCTGAATTATGAACCGGAAAAATATATTATTTATTACTACAGACCAATGGAGAGCAGAATGCTTTTCAGGGAAAGGGCATCCTGTTGTAAAAACACCAAACCTTGATGCACTTGCAGCTGATGGCATATCTTTTGATAATCACTTTGCCCAGTGCATTCCCTGTGGCCCAAGCAGGGCCTCTCTATTTACAGGCATGTATATGCAAAACCACAGATCTGTAGAAAATGGGACTCCTCTGGATGCAAGACATACCAATATTGCCCTGGAATTCAGAAAACTTGGGTATGATCCTGCTTTGGTAGGATATACAGACACGACACCGGACCCCCGTTATCTGACCCCTAACGATCCGTCTCTTAAAACATATGAAGGGGTCCTCCCCGGATTCAAATGCCTTGCGATGTCAAGTGAGGGATTCCCGGGGGAATGGGCGGAGTGGCTTGAAGAAAGGGGATATCAGGTCCCTGAAAATTTAACAGATCTTTATTACAAATCAGTCGAAAATTATCCCGGAGCAAAGGAAAGGGGGAACACCTATGCTCCCCCCCCATACTCAAAAAATGAGAGTGAGACTGCATTTGTAACATACAATGCTGAAAAATTTATTCGCAGGCCTGTTGATAAATCGTGGTTTCTTCATTTAAGCTATCTCAAACCACACAGGCCTTATCTTGCACCGGAACCATACAACAAACTCTATAATCCGGATAATATCACATCTTTCAAGAGAGCAGCGACCCTGGAAGAAGAAGCAAAACAACATCCATTTCTTGCCTATAAGCTTGAAGATACAACAAATAGAGGATTGTATTCAAAAGAAATTTACCCACGGGATGACAACTCTTTAAAGCAGCTTTGCGCTACATATTACGGGCTAATGACAGAGATCGATGATAATATCGGAAAAATTATTACGCTTCTTAAAGAAACCGGTCAATATGAAAATACAGTAATCGTTTTTACCAGTGATCATGGAGCACAACTTGGAGATCATCATTTCATTGGGCAAGCCCCCTATTTCGACCAGACTTTTCATGTGCCTCTGATTATCCGAACACCTGATAGACAAGAAAAACTGCAAAAGGGAATACATATAGACTCTTTTACTGAAAGCATTGATATTTTACCAACTATTCTTGATTGTTTTGGAGCAGATATTCCACTTCAGTGTGACGGCCGTTCCCTGCTTCCATTCCTGTATGGGGAGAAACCGGATAACTTTCGAAATGAAGTATATTGGGAAGTAGATTTCAGATATGAGAAACTGGATATTGGTTTCGAAAAATCTTCATTAAATGTGGTAAGGGACAGGCATTACAAGTATATCCACTTTGCTGCAATGCCGGACCTTTTGTTTGATATTGAAAATGATCCGGAAGAACTGAACAACCTTGCAGAGGACCCCTCTTATTCATCAGTTATGCTGAAATATGTAAAAAAATTGTTGTCCTGGCGGATGGAAAATGACGAAAGAACACTTACACATATGCTTGTTGGACCTGAGGGAGTTACTGTAAAGCCCAGGACATATAAATAAAATACAGGTTTGGAAGGCTGATGGATAAAAAAACCTTAATTGAATCCGCATTTAAAGAGATAGATAAACACCGGAATAAAATTATAAATATTGCCAACTCAATTCTTCATGAACCGGAAGAAGGCTTCAAAGAAAAAAAAACGTCAAAAAAAGTTAAAGAGGTATTTGAAGAGCTTGGTATTAAATATAGAAGTGAACTTGCTATTACTGGTATAAAAGGTGTACTGGGAGAAGGAAAGAAAGGCCCGGTAATAGCTATTATTGCCGAACTGGATGCTATTATTAACTACGATTATCCATTTGCAGATAAAGAAACCGGCGCTGCACATGCCTGTGGTCATTTTGCTCAGGTTGCACAGTTAATAGGCGCAGCAATTGGATTGAAGAAAATTGCAGACAGGCTTTCCGGACAAGTAGTACTGTTTGTAGTCCCGGCTGAAGAGTTTATCAATCTTGAATTCAGAGAGGACCTTAAAAGAGAAGGGCATATAAAGTATTACGGGGGAAAACAGGAACTTATACGCCTTGGTGAGTTTGATGATATTGATATAGTGATTATGCAGCATGCACAATCAGAATATCCCGGACGGAAGGCTTTGATACCAGACGGAAGTAATGGTTTTATTGGCAAGAGTGTCCGCTTTATCGGAAAAGAGGCACATGCCGGAGATGCTCCATATAACGGTATCAATGCATTGAATGCCTTTAATATTGCTCTGTCGGCAATTCATGCACAGAGAGAAACCTTTAGGGATGAAGATTCCGTCAGGGTACATCCTATAGTTACGAAGGGGGGTGACAGCGTAAATAATGTTCCCTCGGAAGTGAAAGTTGAACTATATGTACGGGCCCGGACTGTAAAGGCAATAAAAGAGATAAACCATAAAGTTGATACAGCTTTGATGGCAGGAGCGATGGCTGTCGGGGCAAAGGTGGAGATAACCAATACACCGGGATACCTGCCAGTTGAAAATAATAATCAGTTAAAAAGTATATGGGCAAAAAATGCAGCTGAACTTATTGGTAAAGAAAATGTATTGTATACTGGTCCCCGGGGCGGTTCCACAGATATGGGGGACCTGACACAGATAAAACCAGGCATACACCCTTATATAGGCTCATTCACCGGGGGACTTCATTCGAGAGAATTCAAGGTTGCAGAGGAAGAAATGGCATATATAATTTCTTCAAAAATATATGTACTTACAGTTATTGATCTTCTCAGTGGTGGAGCAGAGACAGCAAAGGAAATTATCAGGGATTTCACACCGAATTTGTCCAAAGATGAATATCTGAAACTGCTGGATTCTCTTTCCTATAAAAACCACTGGAAGTATGAAGGTTAAAAGATGTTTCGTATAACAGAAATTAACTAAATTAGTAATTAGTACAAGAACAACATCCTGGAGGCAAATAAGTGAAGAAAGTGAGAATAGGACTTGGACAGCTAAACACAAGAGATAACATTGAAAATTCCTTCAAACAAATTGAAGAGCAGACAGCAGAATGTTCTCAAAAAGGTGCTCAGCTTGTTGTATTCCCGGAAATGTCTACTTATTTATCAGAAACTTCAACAATGAAAACTGCTCAGAAAATTAAAGGAGAAATAATATCCCGATTTAAAGAACTTGCTGTTAAGTATGATATTTATATCCATAATGGAAGTTTTGTTGAGAAATCTGAGATTAGTGGAAAATCATACAATACCTCAGTATTAATAAATCCCAAAGGGAAGATCGAAGCCGTATATAAAAAAATCCATCTATTTGATATCGAGATAAATAAGGAGCTCTCATACAGAGAATCCGATAGATATGAAAGAGGAAATTCAGTTGTAAATGCAAGTACAGATATAGGAGATTTTGGCTTCTCAATCTGTTATGATCTTCGATTTCCTGAACTCTACAGAAAGCTGGCATTCCAGGGTGCAAAACTTATCTTTGTACCGGCAGCATTTACTATGCATACAGGAAAGGATCACTGGGAATCATTACTTAGGACCAGAGCAATAGAAAACCAGGTTTACATTGTGGCCCCGAACCAGATTGGAGAACATCCGGATAATAAATTCTGTTACGGAAACAGTATGATTGTTGATCCATGGGGAAAGGTAAT
>DAOWMA010000192.1 GCA_030643345.1 Spirochaetaceae bacterium | reverse complement strand
TAAAAAGAGAAGGAGTTATAGCTGTAATCGGTAAACCCTTAAGTCCCGCAAAAGTTCTTGATTTTATGGATGAGGAGTAGATAGATGATACAAGAAAAGATTAGAGAGGCACTAATAAAAACGATTGAATCTGTGTTTTCAAAAATGATTTTTATTGACACTCTTCATGCAGATGGTGAAGCTGCGCTTAATTTTTTTAATGAATCAGTTGATACAAAAAAGAACTACGATCTGGTTCTACTTGATATCATGCTTCCTAAAATGGATGGACAAACCCTTCTTCGGAAATTCAGAGAAAAAGAGAAGGAACACAGACTTCTGGGGAGGAAGGGGTGTAAAATAATAATGGTAAGTGCTCTTGGGGATGCAGGAAATGTTATGGAAGCCTTTAGAAATCAATGTGACGGATATCTCTCAAAACCCTACAATAAGAAAAGTCTGATAATTGAGCTTAAGAAATTAAAGTTAATCGAGTAACTCAAACTCCTTTTTTAATGCTGTAAATTCATAATCTGCAAAAGACTTAACCTTATCCTGATACCTATTATACAAATTTATTAATTTTTCTCCTGTTGCTGTCAGAGTAGCTCCCTCCCTGCTGTCACCTCCCCTTTTTCTATTTAATATCTTTTTTTTTAACGCTTTTTCCAAATTATTAAGCATTGCTAAAGCTTTAACATAGGAAAGCTGCATTTCATCTGCAGCCTTCCGAATTGATCCATATTTCTTTATTCCAGTAAGCAGCCAATAGACACCAATGCCCATAAACTGCTTATCGTCTTTATCTGTAAAGTATATCTTTATCTTTACGTCCATTTAAATTGATTAGAGAATCTCTTTTGAGGCTTTATCTATCAGTGTATAAAGCTCCTCCAGATTTTCAAGCTCTACACTTGAATAGGCAATACGGAGATATTTCCCCTGAATAGAGATGGTCCCTATACCATATTTATTCAATAGATATACCCTAAGTTTTTCGGAATCACCCTTATAAAGAAAAGTCATAAAATATCCTGAATTGAAGGGGAGAGCACTAAGAGGCGAGTTAGAATCAAAAGACTTAACCAGCTCCCGGACTTTAAGATAACGTTCTTTAAGAATTTTAAACCCCGCATCTTTTTCACTTTGATAGGTTGCTGAGGTGAAAGATTTCAGAACCAGGCTCTGGGCCATTTTATTGGAGTTTGAAATTGATGCTCTTATTGCGCCTGAAGTCTTGGTTGTCAGAGCACCCAGGGCTTCTAAACTAAGATTTTTTGATGCAAATGTAAGAAAACCAATCCTGAAACCCCAGGCAAAATTTTCCTTTGTAACACCATCCACTTTAACAGCAAGAATATTTTCATGAAGATCAGCAAGCATACCAAATAGAGATTCTTTTAAAGATTCTTCTTCATAGAAAAGACCAAAATAAGCATCATCCAGTATTGCAAGAATTTTCTTACCACCCTTTGCCAACTTAAGTAAGAGATCAATAATTTTCTCCCCATCTTTAACCGTAGGTGTATACCCTGTTGGATTATTAGGGAAGTTCAGAACAAATGCAACTTTATTCCCCGGTGCATCAGTTAAAACCTTTTCAAACTCGGAAATATTCATTCCACCCATATCTGTAAAGAAGGGAAAAGTAACAATGTCCGCCTGGTTTCTTTCTTCAAAGATGAGTCTGTAATTCCCCCAAAACATATCGGGCACAACAATTGTATCACCTTTATCAAGGAACATATCACCTAATACAGACATTCCATGAGTCAGACCGGTTGTAACCAGAGGAACGGAGGTTGTTTTCCCTGCAAGAGATGGATTTTTTTCATCCATCTCCTCACGCCATTTTTTCCGGAGATCCAGAACTCCTGAAGTTGGTGCATAGGGGAAAACATCAGATTCGGATAGCTCAGAAATTTGGTCCCGAACACTGTTTAGAAACATCGGTTTACCTTTAGAGGTTGCCATTCCTACAGTAGCATTAAATCTTGTTGCTTTCTCTTTTGCTTCAGCAGACTGGGCTACAATACCCTTCGGGAAATAAAAACGTCTGCCAAAATCCGATAAAAGATCATCTACAATGCTTCCACTAAGGGTGGAATTTAATTCCCGGGCTAAACTATTCATTATTTTACCTCTTTTATAAGAACTTTCAAGCTCTACTGTATAGTATTTTATTTTTTTATGCGAGTCCCCGTCTTACCCTGAAGTGCATCCAATGCTTTATCCAGAGAAGTTATTATTGCTTCCTTACCACTCCATTTAACAAAACGCATACATGCTTCAACTTTTGGTCCCATAGAACCTTTAAAGAACTGACCATCATCAAGATAGCCCTGCGCTTCATTAAGAGTTATCTCCTCCAGAGCTTTCTGGTCCGGTTTATTAAAATTAACATAAACATTTTCCACATCTGTGAGAATCATAAACTTATCTGCTTTAACAGCTTGAGACAATTTAAATCCGGCACGGTCCTTATCTATTACTGCATCAACACCAACCCAGCTTCCATCTTTTCCTTTTTCTACAGGAATACCACCACCACCGGCTGCAATAACAATAACTCTCTCCACAAGAAGCGAATTTATAGCCCTTTCCTCAACAATGCTCAATGGTTCCGGAGATGGAACAACCCTTCGCCAGCTCTTTTCAACACCGGGCTTTACTTCCTTAACAATCCAACCCTTCTCTGCAGCATGATTTTTTGCATCTGCTTCAGTATAAAAAGGTCCCACCGGTTTAGTAGGGTCCTGGAAATCAGGATCATCACTGGAAACCTCCACTTGAGTTATAACACTGCATATAGGAGCATCTTTACCCATTTTCTTAAGATGGTATGCAAGCCGGTTTTGAAACATCCACCCAACCTGGCCCTGAGTCATTGCACCAACAACTGTAAGTGTCTGTGGCGGCACAAGGGAACTTCCTTCTTCCTGTTGAATTAACAGTGCCCCGGCCTGCGGCCCATTTCCGTGGGTAATAAGGATTTTATAACCGGCCATAGAAATTTTAGCAATCTGCTCTGCAGCAGTATCAACATTTTTCATTTGTTCTTCTGTGGTTCCAATCTCACTAGCCTGTTTAATAGCATTACCACCAAGGGCAATAACAACAAGTTCTCTTGACATTTCAATCTCCTCTTTATTATGATTGTTTTGATTTACTAACTGGAAAAGAGTATTTTACGGTCTACGAATAGATTGATCAAGAGGGAATATATTAATATTTAAATTGATTTTGATTATTATCATGCAAATTCAGCCTTATTTTTGCAAGAAAACCAAATTTCCAGCAAAAAGGTGTATTTATGAACAGATGCAGCTGGTGTAGGGGTAATGAACTATATACCCTCTATCATGATAAGGAATGGGGTGTTCCTGTACATGAAGACAATAAGCACTTTGAATTTCTTATTTTAGAAGGAGCCCAGGCAGGATTAAGCTGGTTGACTATACTAAAGCGAAGGGATATTTACAGAAAAGTGTATGATGGGTTTAATCCGTCTATTGTTGCACAGTATGACGAGCTGAAAATTCAATCTCTTCTCGCTGACCCCGGGATTATAAGAAACAAACTTAAGGTAAGAGCTTCTGTAAATAATGCAAAACTATTTTTGAATATTCAAAAAAATTTCGGATCCTTTGATAAATATATATGGGGTTTTACAGATGGTAAAACAATAAAAAACTCCTGGCGTAATCTTTCGGAAGTCCCTGCAAAAACAGAATTATCAGATAAAATAAGTACAGATTTAAAGAAAAGAGGGTTTAAGTTTACAGGATCTACAATTATCTATGCCCACCTGCAGGCAGCTGGTATTGTAAATGACCATTTAACTGATTGTTTTAGATATAACGAGGTTTAATCGATGAAAAAACTACTTTTACTACGCCACGGTAATGCATCATTTCCTGACTCCGGTATGGCCGATTACGACAGGCCTCTAAGCAGCAAGGGCAAAAAATAAATAGATAATATTGCATATAAATTGTTGGAAAATAAACTTATACCAGATATTATAATAGCATCCACTGCAGAAAGAGCACTTTCAAGTGCTGATATAGTTAGAAATATCACTGGAAAATCTGATAATGATAAGAGCTTTCTAAGAGAAACGGAGTTGCTATACTCTGCTTCAATTTCCGAATACATAGATATTCTTAAATCTCAAAAAGAATCGATTTCAACCATTCTTATTGTTGCTCATAATCCAACTATTTCCGGTTTCGGCAGCAGAATAACAGGGAAACAGATAGGGATGGGTACTGGAAATTTATGCTTACTGGAACTTGGTATAGAAAAATGGAGTGATATTAAGATAAACAGTCCGGTTCTTGGCTCCACACTTTTAAAACCCTGATTCATAACAAAAAAATTTGACGTTTGGGCACTAAAATGACTAAATTTAAACAAGGAGGATGATATGGCTGATGTTATTCCGGCACAGAATGATATATATCCTATTGAGTACCCTGCACAAATTCCGGCCGAACCCGCAAGGGACGTGGATACTGAAGAACCGGAAGAAATTGATAACAGAGAGGAAGATACAGGCCAGAATGTAGATACATTCGCGTAAAAGATAATAGTATACGACCCGATTTGCATTCTGCTAACTGCTCACTGATAACTGTTTTTATCACATCATCTTCATTGTGCCCTTGAAAAGACTAATATCCGTCACAATAATCATGGCTCCCTGTTTTTTATCCAGGTCGCCGGTAATTTCTTCTATACCCTCGATAATATCGTCCATCTTATCTTCGGGAACCAGAGTCATCAGGGTTTTACTCCTGTTTTTATTTTCTTTCATAAAACCAATAAACTCTGCAAACATAGGAACATTGCTTATATATTCACCCATCCCGGAAGACTCAATTATTGTAGTGCCGTCTATTCCCATCTCTATAAAAAACTCAAGAATATCGTAAAGAAAATCTTCAATATAGAGTACTACATAAAGAAGTTTCATTTTCCTGGTTTCTCCACTTCCACCTGCCCCTAAACGAGAGTGACGAATAAATGCTTCATACAAAGCAGTATTTGTCTGGGCTTTCATCACTTCATTCCTGACACTGGCAGAACTTCCCAG
>DAOWMA010000056.1 GCA_030643345.1 Spirochaetaceae bacterium | reverse complement strand
TGAGAATAGCATAAAGGATGGAATCCTGTTTTTGAAAATGGATGAACTGTTTCAGATCCATATCAATATCAATTCCTGATTTAGAAAACAGATATTTTGGCATTAAGGTTGAACTGGTTGAATCAGGATCCCCGAATGCAAGTATTTTTCCCCGCAAATCGAATATAGTCGTTATGGGGCTTTCTTTTCGTGTTACAATATAAGTATTATAGGTATTTTCCCCTTTTTTATTCCGCTCGGCTATGGGTATAATCACATTTCTGTTTTCCATTGCCAAAAAAGAAACAGTGTTCAATATACCTATATCCAGAATACCATTGGTAAACCCTTCCTGAGCTTCTGAATATGATATTGTCCTTTTATAATTTACTTTCATACCGGTCTTACTGGCCAGATAGTTCATCATCGGAGTGAATTTTTTAATTATTGAAACGATATTTTCACCGGAAGAATATCCGAAATTTAATTCCTCTGAACCAAGAGATAGTGAAAAGAGGATACTGACTATGCAAAAAAAGATAAATACAATATATTTAGAATTGAAATTCATGTCGTGTAATAATACTCTATATAATGTTTAGTATCAAGTTTACTGTTGCCAGTAATACTATTATGTCAGGAGAAATATGAAACTTTCAGTCAAGTTTAGTCTTGCAATCTCAAGTCTTATTTTTTTGACAACGTCGCTGATGGTTTCTATCAACATAAATCAAAACGGCATGTTCTTAAAGGATGCAATAAAAAAGAAAGGAAAAACTCTGGCACATACTGCTGCAATTTCCTCTCTCGATTCTTTTTTGAAGAAAGATTACGCTGCCTTGTACCGTTATTGTATTAGTATTGCAAATGACGAAGATGTAGAAAATGTAGCTATTCTCGACAGCAAACATGTTGTAAAAATGAACAATGATCTAATAGTACTTGGTGAATCATGGTATTCCAAAATAATGTCTTTAGAAGATGGATACACCTATCTCATGCCTCTTACCCTCGCAGAGGATGATATAGGATATGTGTATATAACAATGACAGATGAGAATATCCACGATGACCTCCAATCATTAATTCTAAAAAATATTCTGGTAGGTATAGCCTTTACTCTATTTGGAATTGCCATCGCTTTACTAATGGCAAGAAAGATTACCACACCCCTAAACAACCTTACAGAATATGCCTCCAGAGTATCAGATGGTGATTTCGAAACAGATTTTGTTTACCATTCTTCAGATGAAGTCGGTATCCTGTCCAACGCCTTCAGATTGATGATTTCTAATATTAAGGGACACATTGATTCCCGAACAAGGAATGAACGTTTGACAATTACAGGAAGACTTTCTTCGGCAATGGCTCATGAAATAAGAAATTCTCTTGAACCTATGAAAGGCGCTGTTACAATGCTGAGATTGAAGAATCCGGATAATCAATGGGTAAAAAGATATTCAAATATTATTGAAGATGAAATAAATGAACTGTCAGATTATATATGGAATTTTCTCGATTTTTCAAAACCCGGAGAATCGTCACTTCAGAAAATAGATATAAATAAACTTATACTGAATATTCAAAACCTCACGATCGATTATATCAGACAACACAAAAACGATCTTGTGTTAAATCTTACCGAAGAAAAAACTGAGGGATACTTTGAGCCCCATCACATAAAACAGGTTATTATGAATCTGATTGTAAACTCTGTTCAGGCTATGGAGGGTAAATCCGGTACAATCAGAATTTCTACACGATTACAGAAAAACTCTGATACAGACTTTGTTGAAATAACAATCGAAGATAACGGATACGGAATAGATAAAGATATGCTTCAGTACCTTTCCAAACCATATTATACAAGTAAAAAGGAAGGTACCGGATTAGGACTGTTTATAAGTCAGCTGCTGATTGAAAAATATTCCGGATCTCTTAAAATTGAAAGCATCCAGAATAAATGGACACTTGTTACAATACAGATTCCGGCAATAAGGGAATTATAAAATGAATGAAACAAAAACTATTCTTATTTGTGATGACAAACAGAATATTCTTGAAGTACTGAATGATTATTTTGAGGCAAAAGGCTTTACAGTTGTTTTATCCGGTTCAGGAGAAGAGGCTCTGAAACTCGTTAAAGCTGAATTACCCGATATCATTTTAACAGATTTCAAATTACCTGGATTTTCAGGAATAGATTTGATAGAAAAAATTCACGAGATAGATACAAACCTTCCTGTTATAGTTATTACTGCTTTTGGATCTATCCCAAGTGCAGTGGAAGCTATGGAGAAAGGTGCATTCAATTATCTGACAAAACCCCTTGATTATGAATTGCTCTCTCTGTTAGTTGAACGTGCAATAGCTCAAAAAGATATATATCAACAGAATACAATTCTGATCGAGGAATTAAAAGGTGCCTACGGAATAAACAATCTTATTGGGAAAAGTCCGGGAATGGTTCATTTAAACAAAATGATAACTACCATTGCCGGTTCATCTACAAATGTACTAATTGAAGGAGAAAGCGGCACAGGTAAAGAGTTGATAGCAAAAACAATACACTTTACAAGCCCCAGAAGAGACAAACCACTTATTATAGTAGACTGCACAGCCCTTCCGGATAATCTTCTTGAAAGTGAATTATTTGGATACGAAAAGGGTTCATTTACCGGTGCCTCTAAAAAGAAAAAGGGACGCATAGAGACAGCAAATGGAGGGACCTTGTTTCTGGATGAAATTGGAGACATGAATCTGCCACTGCAGGCAAAACTGTTAAGAGTAATTCAGGAGAAAGAATTTTATCCTGTTGGAGGATTGGAACCTGTTAAAGTTAATTTCAGACTTATTGCCGCAACAAATAAAGATTTAAAAGTCGAAATGGAAATTGGGAATTTTCGAAATGATCTTTACTATAGATTAAATGTAGTAAAATTAAGTGCTCCTCCCTTACGGGATAGGCAGGATGATATTCCTTTACTTGTAGATCACTTTGTTGATAAGATTTGCCGAAGAGATGGACTACAGAAAAAACAGATCCATAGAAGAATAATAACTGAACTATTAACATATAACTGGCCCGGAAATGTTAGAGAACTTGAAAATTGTGTTGAACGAATGATTTTATTCTCCAATAAAGGTCCGATTACTAAATCTTATTTACCAACAAAAAATCTTTCCAATGAAATTGAAAAAGAAACTAATAACCGGTTCCAGCTTGATATTATTGAAAAAGAAACAATTATAAGCGCCCTGGATGAATCGGGATGGAATAAAGTAAAAGCTGCCAGACTGTTGCATATAGGGAGAAAAGCTCTTTATAACAAAATGAAAAAACTTCAAATAGAATCGGAATAACAACTATACAAATGTGCTAAACAGCACACATTTTCCAGGTTATGGGTCAAACAGCACACAATATCTTTCCTGATTGTAATTTAATTCTGCTTTGCATACCTAAGAAAGCTTTTTGCGCTGTCCCACATTTTGTATTTAATAAATAGCTCTTATCTAATATAGGGCTACTACCTGGCGCAAAATAGCCATGCTTCGGACGCATAGCCGAGCAGGAAGCTTGCTTCCGACCAGGCAATCGTAAAAATATGCCACATCGCAAAAGTCCCTAAAAGACTTATTCAGTCGATTTTAGATGATTATTTTAAACAAACAGAAGTTGGCACTCTTTTTGCTTTACATATTAAACAAAACAAATCTTACGAAAGAGGAGAATTTAATGAAAAAGACTATTATTCTACTGGTTCTAATTACAGTGATGATTTTACCAGTCGTAGCAGAAGGTAAAGCAGAAACTTATCCTTCTGAAACAATCAGCATTATCGTACCTTCCAAAGCAGGAGGATCAACTGATGGAACTGCAAGACAGTTTGCCCTGGTTGCACAAAAATATTGGGAAGACGCTAATTTTATAGTTGTCAATAAAGGTGGTTCCGGCGGTCTTAAGGGATTCGATGAAATTGCAAGAGCAAAAGCAGACGGTTATACAATTGGTATGGTATTTACACCCCAGCTTGTAGCGCATGTTGTATCAGGAAGAGCACACTACGATCTGGATAGTTTTCATATTGTGGGTAACATTGTTGAAGATCCCGGTATTGTAGTAGTACCAGCAGATAGTAAGATTAATAATCTTGATGATCTAAAAAAAGCAGCAAAGGAAAGTAAACTTGTTGCGGCAGTAAATGGAATTGGAAGTGATGACTTTCTTGCAGCCAAGGACTTTGAAAAAATTGCCGGTGTGGAATTTAGTCTTATGCCTACAGCAGGTTCAACAGAACAGAAAACAGCAATATTGGGTGCCCATGTTGATGTTGCATTTATGAATCTTTCTCAGATGCTGGCAAACCACAGAAATGGCAAAGCAAAAATAATTACAATTTGTACAGAAGAAAGATCAGGAATTGAAAATTCTATACCTACATCGAAAGAACAGGGCTATGCTCTCTATATGACTGCCACCAGAGGAATGGTTTTTCAGGCAGACGTAGCACCGGAAATTAAAAGTGCCCTTGACAGTCTTTTAGCAAAGGTCCTTGCAGATAAGGATTTCCAGGATGCAATGGAAAAAATGCTTATTGTCGCTGCTCCAATGCCTGGTAATGAATACAGAGACTATTTAACAAAACTTCAGGCACAAACTCAGGAAGTTTACGATGTAAACCCCTGGTAAATAACAGGAAATTATAATGACAAGAAAAATGACAGATTATATTATACTTATTTTCTGTGTTATTCTGGCAGTACTACTTCACCGTAGTACTGCTAATTATGCAGAAATAAGTCAGAACAGCACTGGAGAATATGTAAGATTTTTGGCATTAAGTCTTGGGCTCCTATCAGCAATTCAGATTTTTATAAATTTTAAAAAGAACGATAATACAACTGTTGAATTTTACCGGGACAAGAAACGCTTTTTCACTCTTATTATATTACTTGTGATATATGGATTACTTATCTCTTTTTTCGGTTTCATAATTTCAACTGCTTTATTTCTTCCATTAACAATGTACTTAATGGGACATAGGGAGATTAAGGTAATTGTTCTTTCTTCGGGAGGTCTTCTCCTGTTTTTACAGGTACTATTTGTAACCATTTTGCAGGTGCCTCTCCCTAAGGGGATAATTTTTGGATAATTAGGAATAAATATTATGGAATTAGATATAATCAGTGTTTTAATAACACTATTTAAGTTTAAAAATCTGCTGGCAGTTTTTCTGGGTACTCTTTCAGGTATTGTTGTAGGGGGAATCCCGGGATTGACAGCAACAATGGCTGTTGCATTATTAATACCTGTTACTTTTTCACTTTCTCCTGTAACAGGACTTATTCTTATGGGTGGAGTGTACTGCGGAGCAATGTATGGAGGATCAATTCCTGCTATTCTTCTTCGCACACCCGGAACACCAGCTGCAGCTGCTACTGCTTTGGACGGATATCCCCTTTCCCAGCAGGGGCATGGAGGAATGGCTTTAAAGGTCTCTGTTGTTGCAAGTTTTACAGGAGGCATATTTTCAGCCTTTCTTCTACTGCTTGTTGCGCAGCCCCTTGCAGCAGTTTCCCTCAAGTTTGGACCTGCAGAATATTTTCTACTTGCTATAATGGGTCTTGCAGGAATTGTTTCTCTGGCAGAAGATGATGTTATTAAAGGATTGATTTCCGGAGTCTTTGGTCTTGTAATTGCAGTAGTGGGTACAGATATTATTTCAGGCCAGCTTAGATACACAATGGGAATCCCGGATCTTTACGAAGGTGTCTCATTTATGCCTGCTCTTATTGGAATGTTCTCCATAACCCAGATGCTTGAACTTACAGGGTTTAACAGAATTGTATCCGAAAAGGTTGATCTTAAATCGATTAAACATGAAAAAATGCCGAAAGGTATGTGGAAATTTATCGGTGTAGGAACATTATCAGGTACTGTTGTAGGTGTTCTTCCCGGAGAAGGTGCTACAATTGCTGCATTTGTTTCCTACAATTTTGCAAAACAGATGTCTAAATTTAAGGAAAGATTTGGGAAAGGCAATCCGGAAGGTGTTGCTGCTGCTGAGGCAGGTAATAACGGATGTGTAGGCGGCAGTCTTATCCCGCTTCTTACACTTGGTATTCCAGGTAATAGTGTTGCAGCCGCATTACTAGGTGGACTTATGATTCACGGACTTATTCCAGGTCCTGAGCTTTTTACCTATCATGCAAATATCACATACGGGTTCATCCTTTCTCTGTTTTTGGCAAATATAATTTTTCTGGCAATAGGAACATTCTTTGCACCGTATTTTTCAAGAATTTCCCTTACTCCCACGGGAATCCTTATACCTGCCGTATCCATGTTTGCAATTGTAGGGGCTTATGCCATGAACAACAGTGTTTTTGATATTTGGCTGATGCTTGTCTTTGCACTCATTGGTCTTGTTCTCAGTAAAACAGGTTTCTCGACAAGCGCAGTAGTTCTGGGAATGATCCTCGGACCAATTGCAGAAAATGGTTTTGCCCAGGCACTTACAATATCAGACGGATCAGGAATAATCTTTTTCAATGAACCAATTGACTGGATTCTATGGGTACTTATTCTTGGTCTCCTCGCTCCTCCTTTCATCAATATGGTAAAGAGAAACATAAAAAAGAAAAAAACTGATCTGATATATTCAGATAATTAGTAAAAAAAATTATGGCTGTCTGGAAAAAACAGACAACCATTTTTTATATTAATAATTTGTGTAAAAATTGTAGCAATGAATCCTGTTTTTATAGTAAAGAAAAAAATACTAATAAACATCCATGTTTTGCTGTTTTTAAATAAATATTCAATTAATAACTTTATTAAAATAATTTTTTGCAATAGAATAGACGGAATTGCAGTTATGTATAGGAGAAATAAATGAGTCTACTTTTTAGTCAAACATCTCAAATTGAAGGGGATATCGAAACTTTACTTGATAGTATATCCAATTCCGTTATGATGTTTTCAGAAGCAGTAAAAAACTATCTTAATGATGAAAATGATATTTTTTTAAAAAGAATGCAGGAAGTAAAAATACTTGAGTCAGCTGTAGATGAGCTGCGAAGGCAGATAAGGTATAAACTCTACACAAAGATGCTTATTCCTGAATCCAGAGGTGATATGCTTAGTCTTCTGGAGAACATTGATAATGTAATCGATAGAGCAGAAGAAGTTCTTATACAGTTTGAAATACAGAAACCCAAGTTCCCAAAGGTTCTCAATAAAGATATAATGGATCTTGTTGAAGCATCCTGCAAAGCAGCAGATTTTACTGTAATGGCCGGAAGAGGGTATATAAAAAACAGTGATATGATCAATGATTATATAAATAAGACTTACTTCTACGAACATGAGGCTGATAAAGTAGAGAATCGTATTAAAAGAAAACTCTTTGGTTCAGATGAGATAGTCTCAGATCTTGCTGAGAAAATGCATTTAAGTAAATTCGTAGAGCTTATAGGAAAATTGTCAGATGATAGTCAGGATGTGTGTGAACGATTATCAGTGGCAACTATAAAACGCAGCATATAGCCTTAATTGAACTGGAGTAAAAGATGTCTTTGATATTAATTTTTCTTTCAAGCGGGCTTTTCCTTGGCTGGTCCCTGGGAGCTAACGATGCTGCAAACATATTTGGTACTGCCGTAGGTACAAAGATGCTGCGTTTTAGAACAGCCGCCATAGTTGGATCTGTATTTGTTATCATAGGTGCAGTGTTAAGCGGAGCAGGTGCTTCCCATACCCTTGGCAAGCTGGGTACCGTAGATGCAATGGCAGGTTCTTTTACAGTAGCCTTTGCAGCTGCATTTACTGTGTTCTGGATGACCAGGATGAAACTTCCTGTGTCTACATCCCAGGCGGTTGTTGGTGCCATCATAGGATGGAATATGTTTGCAGGCAGAGCAACTGACGCCACAGCTTTAACCAAGATCGTTACAACCTGGGTTGTTTGCCCGGTACTTGCAGGCATATTTTCTTTCAGCCTGTTTTTTCTGGTGAAATATCTTCTTAAATTTTCAAGGATGAGCATTATCCGCCAGGATTCCTATACACGCGTTGCTCTCCTTCTGGTAGGTGCATTTGGAGCTTACAGCCTTGGTGCCAATAATATTGCAAATGTTATGGGAGTATTTATTTCTGTATCACCTTTTCCCGATGTAACTATTGCTGGTCTTTTTTCTCTTTCCAGTGTACAGCTTCTATTTCTGCTGGGAGGAGTTGCTATAGCTGTCGGAATATTTACCTATTCAAAAAGGGTAATGATGACTGTTGGGAATTCTATATTCAAGCTTTCACCAGTTGCTGCATTTATAGTTGTTTTAGCAAGTTCTCTTGTTTTGTTTCTATTTGCTTCATCAGAGCTTCAGGTTTGGCTTTCCAGCCATAACCTTCCGGGATGGCCCCTGGTACCAGTTTCAAGTTCACAGGCTGTTGTTGGAGCAGTTCTTGGAATTGGTCTCGCGAAATCAGGTAAGAATATTGATTTTAAGGTCATAGGCAGAATAGGAACAGGATGGATTGCAACTCCAATTGCTGCCGGTATTTTATCATTTATTTTTCTGTTTATTATGCAGAATCTCTTTATGCAGCCGGTATTTAGCTAAGAAGGCTGTTAGACTGAAGGCTATTAGGGTTTTCCTAACAGCCTAATAGTCTTCAGCTTAAATACTTCTTTTTCTATGTTAGTTTTGTAATTTTATGAATAACATAGTATAATACAGTTTTTATAAGGAGCAGTTATGGAAGGTGATTTTCTTAAACGTCGGTTTAAAGATGAGGCAATTTCATTATATTCTATAGAAAGTGATACAGATAGTTCTGTTCTGAAAAGATATATTGTTTCTACCAGTGATACACGAAATATGCTTAATTTTCCGGAAATTGTAAACTCGGATTTTACAAATCTTATGAAGAACGGAGTTACAAATGCTCTGAAAGGACTTAACAATATAGAGCATCTTAGTAGTATAAGTTCAAAACAGGTAAATGTGTATCATATACTTAGAGGTGGCCTGAATTTTGAGATGAGAAATGCGCTTCATAAAGCATTCGGATATAAATGGCATTCAAGTTCATATATTTCGAGTCAGAGACATGAGAAAAACGGAGAATTTGAAATTGCTGACGATTCATACAGAAAATTTCAGATACCCGATAATGCTACAGTTTACAGTGCTGATATTGTGGCATCCGGTGCTT
>DAOWMA010000371.1 GCA_030643345.1 Spirochaetaceae bacterium | reverse complement strand
TGAGAAGGAAGCGGAGAAACTGAGTATTGAAGTTGGTCGTATGCTTGAATATTTTTCTGTTATGGAGAAGGTTGATGTTGCGGGGCTTGATGCTACCGTGCAGACTCATCTGCAGGAGAATATAACCAGGCCTGATATCATCAGTTCCATTGATGTGACTGAAAAAATAATTTCCAATGCTCCCCAGGCTGAAAACAGGTTTATTATAATTCCAAACGTACTTTAAGGATATATCATGCAGGCTAAGGCCCATAAAAACAGTAGTGGATGGAACAGTGTTCTGTTCGAATTGAGGGATTCATATTTAAGATATGTAAAGGACTGGGAAGAGAAAATCGGAAGTTTTATCGAATTCGATATTGATCGTCTTTCCGGTGCTGCGGAATCAGATGTTTCACATAAGGAAGGACCTCTTGCAGGAGTACCCTTTGGTGTAAAGGACAACTTTGCTGTTGAGTCTTTTAATATTACCTGCGGTTCCAAGATTCTTGAAGGTGTTGCCTCTCCCTATACTGCAACTTCTGTAAAAAAACTTCAGGATGCTGGCGCTGTAGTTGTTGGAAAGACTAATCTGGATGCCTTTGGTATGGGATCGTCTACTGATAATTCTGCTGTAAAGGTTACAAATAATCCATGGGACCTGATGCGTGTTGCAGGGGGTTCCAGTGGTGGAAGTGCCGCTGCAGTTGCTGCCGGGCTGGTCCCCTTTGCACTTGGTTCTGACACAGGTGGTTCTGTACGTCAGCCTGCTTCTTTTTGCGGTGTATACGGGCTTAAACCTACCTATGGTGTTGTTTCCCGGTATGGGCTCACTGCTTATGCATCATCTCTGGATGTTGTTGGTGTAATATCACGAACTGTAGAGATGGCAAAGACTGTTTTTAATACTATGAAGGGCCAGGATATTAAGGACAATACCTCTGTTAAACATCCTGGAAGCAGTAATAGCGGCAAGGTTAAAAAGATTGGTATTTTAAATATTGCTGATGGTCCTTTAAGTGAAGATGTTGAAAGATCTTATTTACTAAGCAGGGGCCGTCTTGAAAAGCTGGGTTATGAAACTGTAAATATAGAGGTCCCCTCATTTGAGTATGTTGTTCCTGTCTACTACACAATTGCCACTGCTGAAGCCAGTGCAAACCTGGCCCGGTTTAATGGTTTAAGGTATGGGTACAGATCGAAAAATGGAAATGGTCCGGGAGAACTGATGCAGGCTTCAAGAGATGAGGGGTTTGGGGATGAGGTTAAACTCCGAATTTTACTTGGGACCTATGTTCTTAGGTCAGGATTTCAGGACCAGTTTTATCACAAAGCCCAGAAAATACGAACAGCTATTAGAAATGAATTTGATAGAATATTCGAATCTGTTGATCTTATAATGATGCCTGTTTTCCCGACAGCTGCATTTAAACATGGTTCTGCAGATCTTGATCAGTTTCAGCAGAAAGTGGCAGACTTATATACCTGTACTGCAAATCTTACCGGTCTGCCGGCACTTGCAGTTCCTTCGAGTCTGGAGAAGGGGCTCCCTGTTGGTGTTCAGTTTACGGCCCCGGCATTTGAGGAGGACAGGTTGTTTAATATAGCAGAGGTCCTTGAGGCGGAATTTCCTTCCCCTAAACTCTCTGGCACTAAGGATTGGAGTTAGTTTATGTCACAGTCATTTCCCAAAGGGGAATATCAGACTTTTATCGGTCTTGAAATACATATACATCTTCTTACTAAGTCCAAGGTTTTCTGCGGATGCAGGAATGTCTTTGGCAGTGTGCCCAATACAAATGTCTGTCCTGTCTGTATGGGTTATCCGGGTGTATTGCCTTCTCTTAACGAGGAAGCAGTAAGGAAAGCGTATCAGGTAGCCATGGCTTTAAATTGCCATCTTAATGAGAAAGCTGTTTTCGAGAGAAAAAACTACTTTTATCCTGATATGCCCAAGAATTATCAGATAAGCCAGTTTGAATATCCCTTTGGTATTAATGGATATTTTGATCTTGAGATAGCAGATGGATCTACAAGAAAGATCAGGATCCATGATGTGCACCTTGAGGAAGATGCAGGGAAGATGATTCATGAGGGAAGCATATCCAAACTTGATTATAACAGGGCAGGAACACCGCTTTTGGAGATTGTAACTGAGCCTGATCTTGTTACCGGTGAAGAGGCTGAAGCCTTTGTCCGGCAGTTTCGTCAGATGGTCCGCTATCTTGGTGTAACTGACGGTAATATGGAAGAGGGGAGCCTTCGCTGTGATGCCAATGTTTCTATTAATGAGTTTGGTAAGGGACTTGGTACTAAAACTGAATGTAAAAACCTTAATTCATCCCGTTTTATCAAAAAGGCCCTTGAGTATGAGATTAAGCGTCAAACTAAAGTTTTGAATTCCGGAGAAAAAATTATTCAGGAAACAAGACTCTGGGATGAAGGTAAGTCCCGTACCAATTCCATGAGGACCAAGGAATCGTCCAACGATTACAGATATTTTCCTGAACCGGACCTTCCACCTTACTGGCCTGAAGAGAAGTATCTGGAAGAGATTAAATCTTCTCTGGTTGAACTCCCCAGAGAGCGAAGAATAAGAATTATGGAAGAGTACGGGCTTAACGAACAACAGGCCTTATTTATTACTGCCGAAAAAAGTATGGCAGATTTTTTTGAGAAAACTGTTTATTTAAAAAATACGGCCGATGTAAAAAGTGACAGTCATAAGATAGATACTGCTTTTGCCGGAATTGTTGCATCCTGGCTTAGTGGAAATGTTCAAAAGATATTAAATGATTCCGGTTTGAGTATTGAAAATTCTCCTTTGAGTTCCAGGCGTCTGCTTTCTGTATTAAACCTGATAGAAAATGGAAAAATTAGTGCGGGTATTGG
>DAOWMA010000282.1 GCA_030643345.1 Spirochaetaceae bacterium | reverse complement strand
TATAAGTTTTTTCAAGTCCAGTGGACTTGGGAAACCGGTTTTTATTGGGTTGAAGAATTATCTTCATGCTTTTCAGGATACAAATTTTATTCTCTCTTTTACCAATACATTGATTTGGGTAGTCTTTACTCTTGCTGTACCGGTTTCCGGTTCCCTTGTTGTTGCTGTTTTTCTTAAGAACCTGAAAGGGGGGAATTTTTATAAGGCAATTTTTTTCCTTCCTCTTACTCTTTCATTTGTCTCAACGGGTATAATCTGGATGAATGTTTTCAGTTCCAATAATGGAGTGCTTAATACTGTCCTTCAATTAATTACCGGTGGCGACAAAGTCACTATTTCCTGGCTTGCCACTGTTCCGCTTAATACCATTTCCATGCTTGTTGCCTGGACCTGGCAGCAGCTTGGTGTGTCCATGGTCCTCTTTTTGATGGGATTGACTACGGTCCCTAATGACCCTATCGAAGCAGCTATTATAGACGGAGCCAACCAGTGGCAGACCTTTGTTCATATCACTTTTCCTATGTTGAAACCCATAACTACTGTTGTTGTCACACAGGCCCTGGTCAATTCGTTTAAAACATTTGATCTGATTTATGTGATAACAAGAGGTGGCCCTTATCGTTCATCGGAAACACTTGCCGTTACCATGTACCGGGAGACTTTTACAATGTTTAATCTTGGTTACGGTTCTGCGATATCCGTAATCCTGTCAATTATAATCATCATTATTTCGGGATGGTACATTAAGAAGCAGATGTCCCGGGACATGCTTCACTACTAGGAATGGGAATGAAGAATAGAACAAATATAATTGTGCATGGTATTTTAATTTTTCTCGTTATTGTCTGGCTTCTGCCTGTATACAGTAGTTTGATTGCTGCATTTAAAAGCGTGGAAGAGTTTGCAGATACACTTTTTTATAGTATCCCGAAAACATTTGCGTTTTTTGATAATATCAAAATTACACTTTCAGAGTACAGATTGCATGTACATCTGTTCAGTTCCACGCTGTATGCCGTTTTCGGAGCACTTTTTGCTGTAATATTTTCATCTATGGCAGCCTACAGTCTTATTCGACTAAAACCGAAATTCAACTTTCTTCTTTTTATAATTATTTACAGTGGAACTATTTTCCCATTTCAAATGTATCTGATACCACTTCATAAAATGTTTAATTTTATGGATTTATACAACACAAAGACGGGAATGGTATTGCTCTATACAGCGATTACCATACCTTTTAGTCTTTTTGTATACCGGGGCTTCTTTACCACCATTCCAAGGGCTATTGAAGATGCTGCTATTATAGATGGATGTGGTCCATTGACGGCATTTTTCAGGGTTTTTATGCCCCAGGCAGCGGCCCCTACTGCAGTTGTTGCTCTTTTTCAAATGTCCTGGATCTGGAACGATCTCCTTTTCGGGCTGGTTTTATGCCGCTCGGAGAATGTTCGTCCTATAATGGTGGGGATGGCGGCTATGTCGGGAATAGGGGGAGGCAGCAGGTCGTTACAGATGACTGGTGTTGTAATAACGTCCATTCCGACAATTTTTCTGTTTATTCTTTTGAAAAAATACTTTATATCCGGGATGTCTTCAGTGAGTTCCATGAAATAATAACAGAGTTGGTGGTTGGTGCTGAAGGGTGAAGATTAAAAATAATTGAAATAAAAATTAATGGAGTTAGATATATGACAGGAAGAGAAAGAATATTAACTGCGCTTAACCATAAAGAACCCGATAAACTTCCTATGGATTGCGGGGCAATGCGATCTACAGGAATTAGCGGTATGAGTTATAATGGTCTAAAAAAATACCTTGGTGTTACCGGTGGAAGTACTAAAATGTATGATGTAATGCAGCAGTTGTGTATTCCTGAGGAATGGTATCTTGAACGGTTTAGTATTGATGCAATAGATCTTGCACGTGTTTTTGCGGATAATCCTGATGACTGGCAGGATTGGAAGCTTCCTGACGGTTCACCGGCTCTGCTGCCGACATGGATGAATATTGTAAAGGAAGATGATGAATGGGTCTGCAGGGACAATGATGGTGAGATGCTGAGTCATATGCCTGACGGTGTTACATATTTTTCACAAAAATATTGGCCTCTGGCGGGTAAGGAAAAAGAAGATTTTTCCGATCTTGATCTTTATATGAGAAAGAATGCCTGGGCATTTATGTCTGATCCTCTATGGAAGAATGCTGACCGCCCTGATTTTTTTACACTCCTGGGGCAAAAGGCTAAGGAGTTAAGCAGGGTAACAGACAGGGCAGTTATGATGGGGTTCGGAGGAAATTTGTTTGAAAATGGACAATTCCTTTATCGGACCGATGAGTTCCTGGTAAACCTGCTTATTCAACCTGACAATATGGATAAGATGCTCGATAAACTTCTTGAAATGCATCTGGAGACTCTCGAAAAGGTATTGGATGCTGTTGGAAACTCTATTGATATAATAATGTTCGGTGATGATCTGGGAACTCAGTCTGCGCCAATGATAGATCCTGATCTTTATAAGAGAGTGTTCTATCCAAGACATAAGAAGATGTTTCAGATGGTAAAAAACCGTACTGATGTAAAAGTGTTTCTACATAGTTGCGGTTCTATTAAACCATTTCTGCCAGATTTGATTGATGCCGGTCTGGATATTATAAATCCTGTTCAGACAACAGCGGCAAATATGGACCCCCTCGAACTCAAGAGGGAGTTTGGAAAGGACCTTGCTTTCTGGGGAGGGGGTGTTGATACTCAGCATCTTCTGCCTAATGGAACTCCTGAGGAGATTAGGGCTGATGTAAGAAAGAATGTAGAAATATTCATGAAAGACGGGGGATTTGTTTTTAATCAGATCCACAATATAATAATGGGTGTCCCTCCGGAGAATATTATTGCTATGTACGAGGAAGCCAACAGTATTCGATACTAAAGTTGAAAATTAATTTATAATTCCCCCATGCCAGAGGGAATTCAGGAATCCGGACCAATGGAGACAGCGAATACCGTCCACAGTCTCCCGATCCATTTCATCAAATGAAACGACAATGTATTGCAGGAATATTTTCTCTTCCTTAAGTGCGCGTAATCCTTTCAAATGTTTATCATGGACTTTTCGTGCTGCTTTAACCTCTATAGCAGTATCGTTTCCAATAAGGAAATCAACTTCAGTCCCGGAACGTGTACGCCAGTATCGCAATGTTTTTTTTACCCTGCGGTAGGAGAGCCATGCACGTAATTCCATGGCTATAAATTGTTCAAAGGCTTTTCCGTATTCACTGCTTCCTTCCCGGATTTCGTTATTTCCCCGTAAAAAATTTGCTACACCAGTATCAAACAGATAAAATTTGGGAGTTGCCACAGCTTTACGTCGATTGGATTCCTGCCAGCTTTCCAATAGAAATCCGATAAAAGTATCTTCGAGAATTGTGAAATAGGACCGTACTGTACTGGCTGGAATTCCGGTATCACTGGCAATATTTGCATAATTTAATTGTTCAGTATTTGAAAAACCGGCAACCTTTAGAAATCTTGAGAAAGTAATCTGGTTTTGAACCAGAGCTTCAGCCTGAATCTCCTCCTTTAAATATGTATTGATATATGCATCCAGTTCTTCTTCAGGATACTGACTTGTATACACCTGGGGCAATCCCCCGAAGTGCAAATAACGAATAATATCAAATCCATCAATTTCATGAGATACAAGGGGAAACAAATTTGCCTGCCATGCTCGTCCAGCCAGCAGGTTGACACCGCTACG
>DAOWMA010000050.1 GCA_030643345.1 Spirochaetaceae bacterium | reverse complement strand
TAAAACCCGGCCCCCCGATAGAGAGATTCCAAATCAATAGAAATTTTCTCCCAGGATGTTCCCCTGTTTTTAGTTTCAAATATCCCGTTAAATGAGGTACCGAGGAGGACCCGATCTTCATTTACAGGACCAAGACTTACAGAGGTAAAATAATTTGATCTTTTTACCGGTCCGCCAGTCTCAATCTGCTCCCAGTTCCAACCTCCGTCAAGGCTTAGAAACAAAGATGAAGAATCCGTAACGGCTATTCTATCCGGGTTTAGAGGGTCCACATAAAGGGAAGTAAGCCGCCTGTATTCTTCTCCGCTGAATGGATATACAATTTTTAAAGGAAGGCCGTTATTTCTCCTGGTCCATGTTTTTCCGTTATCTACTGACAAAACAAACCCCATAGATCCGGTAATAGCCATAATCCTGTTATCAGATAACGTTGTGTACTGAATAATATTCGGATTTTCACTGCCGGTAACCTGGCAGGGAATTAAAATAGATGCAATTAAAGAGAATGCAAGTGTTAACAAATAGCTGTTTTTCATTTTCGGCTCTTTATAGTACAGGTGATATTATTCGAAATATTGAATTTCTAAGTCTTTTTAAAACATTCAGTTTCTTACGATCAGTATCGATAATTTTGACACAAAACTGAAGATCAAACATAAACTGTTCTATCAACTGTTTTACTGTCCTCTCATTGTAATATACAGCATTTACTTCATAGTTCAAATGGAAACTGCGGATATCCATATTACAGGAACCTACAGTCGAAATTGTATCATCCACTACAAGAACTTTAGAGTGAAGAAATCCTTTTTTATAAAGGTAAATATTAACTCCTGCAGCAAGCAGGGAATCAAAATAGGTATGTGCAACCCAGAAGGGTATTTTCTTATCAGGATTACCGGTTATCATTAATTTTACATCCACACCGCTAAGAGCTGCTGTTTCAAGAGCATTTACCAAACTGCTGCTTGGAATAAAATAGGGTGTTTGTACATAAACAATACCATTGGCGTTTGTTATCATACTAAAAAAAAGTTTCTCCAGAGCAAACCAGTCTGAATCGGGACCGCTTACAACTATCTGCATAGGCAGATTTTCATCTGTTTCAACTGTTACTGGAAAATAATCTATACTTTGAAGGGATTTACCTCCGGAATTCTTCCAATCTGATAAAAATACACTCTGGAGCATATGTACTGATTCACCCTCAAGTCTGACATGGGTATCACGCCAGCTGTCAAACTTTCTTCCACCCGTAATATACTCATCACCAATATTCATTCCACCGGTGTAGGCAATTTTTCCGTCTATTACCAAAATTTTTCTGTGATTACAGTAATTCAGCAATCTTCCTGCAAGTACATTGGTTGGATTCAAAAAGTATTTTGTAATGATTCCCGCATCTTTAAGATTTCTTTTAAACTTTCTTGTCATTTTATTAAAACAGCCGACACCGTCAAACAGCATTCTTACTTCCAAACCCTCTTTTGATTTTTTCTTAAGAATATCAGCAATTTTCTTTCCAATATCATCAGATCTGAAAATATAATATTCCATATGAATCGACTCTTCTGCATTCTCCAGATCATAGATAAGTGAATTAAAAAGAGATTCACCGGAAAAAAACAATTCAGATTTATTATTCAGAGTAATTATTGAGTTACTGCTCTGAAGAGAGAGTACCATAGCTTTTGCTACATCATTATCAATTTGGTTTGAAATTTCGTTCATAAAAATTTTCTGTCTGTTTATAATGGAACCAAGTTCTTCTTTGAAAGTAATTTCCGGTCTGTGTTTTAATATTTTATGCTTCTTCCAGTTTATCCCTCCCAGAATATACAGAACAGCACCGATATAAGGAAGAAAAACAATGGACAACAACCATGCAACGGATACTTCAGGAGAGTTATTATCTAAAAGGATTCTTACAGCAATAGCAATAGTAAAGATAATATATATTACATATAGTATGCTGGTAATATTGATATAATCCATAATCTCCCCTCTTATAATAGGTTAAAGGTAGATTGAACTAAGCAGAAAAAACCTGGGACCTCATTATATCCAAAAAATTTTCATATGTTTTTTCATTTTGAATTCCGTAACTGGAGAAAAAATCGATTAAAGCCGTTCTTAATAAGGGGTTTTTTAAATGATTCATTATAAAAGCAAGAGATTTTAAATACTCTACCTGATTAGAGGGATTACTTCCGATAACAAGAACAAGATGAACCGGCTCACCGTCAATTGATCCGAAATCTATACCTTCCCTTGAAATACCTAATCCGACACGGACCTTATCCATTACAGAACACTTCCCGTGAGGAATGGCAACATTGTGCCCAATCCCTGTTGTCCCCTGGGATTCCCTGGTAAAAACCTCCTGAAGAAAAATCTCTTTGGCATCAAGCTCATCCAGAAATCCGAATACAGGACAGTTGTTTACAATTTCTACCACAGCACTGTATTTATCACGACTTTTCAGTTGATGAATAGAATAACCGACATGTATAGAACCAGCTGCTTTAGTTATAGAAGGTAATTCATCTGATCCAGTACTTTCACACTTTGAAACTAACAAAATAACCTCTGCAATCTCCTAAAATCTTAGTATAGTCAATACTAAACAGCACAAAAAAACAAGTATACAAACTAACAAATCACTGAATTTTCTCTAATATATCAACACTTTTCAGTTATCCATCTCATCCTTCATCAGTTTATAAACCAGAGATTCCACAAGGGCCTGCCAGGAAGCATCGATTATATTATCCGAAACACCCACTGTACTCCATCTCCGCTTATCATCAGCAGAATTTATCATAACTCTCGTTGTAGAGTTGGTCCCCTCTTCTGCATTTAAAATACGGACCTTATAATCCACCAGGTGTACTTTTTTCAGCTCAGGGTAGAATTTTTCAAGGACTTTTCTAAGGGCCTTATCCAAAGCTTCAACCGGTCCGCTTCCATCTGCAGCAGTATGTTCTATATGAGATTCATAACCATGAGATTCTGCAACACTTTTTGGAACTTCTGCTTTAATAGTAACTTCCGACCAGGATTCACCGTCAGCATTTTTCCATACATGAATACGATATCCATGTAAATCAAAATAGTGTTTTTGTTTACCCATAAGTGCATTGGTCAACAGCTCAAAAGAAGCCTCTGCACCCTCATAGTGATATCCTTTTGCTTCAAGTTCCTTAACCTTTGTGAGAATTTTCCCGGCTTTTTCATTATCAGAACGAAGGTCTATACCCATATTTTTAACTTTTTCAATAATATTACTCCGCCCTGACAGTTCGGAAACAGTAAATATCCTTTCATTCCCAACAGATTCAGGAGACACATGTTCATAGGTTGAAGAGTTATTCCTTACTGCGGAAACATGTATACCCCCCTTATGGGAAAAGGCCTTTTTCCCAACAAAAGGGAGATAATCAGGATGTGCCTGATTAGCAATTTCTGATACCAAATGGGACATATAGTAGAGTTTTTTCAGACTTTCACCCGGAACAGTAATATAATCATCTTTAACAGATAAATTTGGAATAACAGAGCATAAATTAGCATTTCCGCACCGTTCACCAATTCCATTAATTGTTCCCTGGACCATAGTTGCACCCTGATAAACTGCAGCCAGAGAGTTAGCAACTGCAAGTTCTGAATCGTTATGAGCATGAATACCAAGAGGTGCTGCAAACATGGTCCTAACAGTTTTAAAGGTGGAATCTATAAAATCCACCATGGAACCGCCATTTGTATCAGCCAGGACAAGCCAGTCTGCTCCTCCCTCCTCGGCGGCTTTCAGGGATTTCAGAGCATATTCAGGATTGGCTTTATAGCCGTCAAAAAAATGTTCAGCATCGTACACTACTTCATCAAAATATTTTTTAAGGTATTCCATTGTTGAAAAAATCATATCAAGGTTTTCTTCATTTGTTGTTTTTAAAGCTTCCTTTACATGAAGGTCCCAGCTCTTACCAAAAATCGTAACAACAGGTACACCTGTTTTAATCATCGTTGCAAGATTTTTATCATCCTCTGGTTTAATATTCTTTAATCTGGTCGAAGAAAACGCTGTCAATTTTGCATTTGAAAGTTTTACACTTTTCATCTCTTTAAAAAATGCTACATCCTTGGGGTTTGATCCGGGCCAGCCTCCCTCAATGTAATGCACACCAAATTCATCAAGATTTCTGGCAATCTTAATTTTATCATTTACAGTAAAATTTATCCCGACACTCTGAGATCCATCCCGCAGAGTTGTATCAAATATCTTTATATTTTTACTCATGTTCCGGTCTCCTTAAAACCGCTCCGGTATATGCAGACTGAACAAAATGTGAATATCTTCCAAGAAAGCTGTTTCCAAGGTCTTTCTTTTTTATAATAATATTATCAAGCCTTTCCATGATAATATCTTCAGATATATCCAGATTAAGGGTCCGTTTATTAAAATCAACCGTTATTGTATCACCATTTTCTACAACTGCTATAAGTCCTCCATCTGCTGCTTCAGGCGAAAGATGACCAATTACAGCTCCTGTAGATCCACCGGAAAAACGACCATCTGTAATCAGGACAACATCTTCTATTAATCCCATTCCTACCAGTGCGGCAGTTGGAGATAACATCTCCCTCATTCCGGGACCGCCTTTGGGTCCTTCATATCTAATTACAATAACAGTGCCTTTTTTAATCCTGCCGGAAAGTATCTCTTTGGAAGCCAGTTCACCATCATCGAAAACTACAGCCGGTCCTGAATGGACCCTTAGAGAATCGGGAACACCTGCTATTTTGACAACAGCCCCTTTCTCTGCAAGGTTTCCATAAAGAACAGCTATACCGCCTTCTGAGTGATAGGGCTTATCAATTGGTCTGATTACATCATCATTCAGAGATTCTGATGCACTTGCAATTTCACCTATAGATTTTAAACTGACACTTAAGGCTTCATCTTTTAATAATCCCAGATCCAGAATCCGGTTTAGAAGAGCGGAAACACCCCCTGCCCGATTCAGGTCCTCTATGTGATGGGTCCCTACAGGAGAAAGATTACATAGATGAAAAACCTTTTTTGAAAGCTTATCAAAAAGATCAATAGAAAAAGGAACATCAAAAGCATCTGCTATTGCCGGTAAATGGAGTGTTGTATTGGTTGAACCGCCCATTGCAAGATCAACAGCAACAGCATTGAAGAAGGAATCCTTAGTTACAATATCCCTTGGTTTAAGATCTCTTTCCACCAGTTTCATAACCTGCATACCTGTCTCTTTTGCAAGACGTATTCTTGCACTGTCTACAGCCGGTATTGTACCATTACCAGGAAGGGATACTCCCAGAGCTTCACTTAGAGCATTCATTGAATTAGCGGTAAAAAGACCAGAACACGAACCTGCACCCGGGCAGGCGTTGTTTTCTATTTCTTTAAGTTCAATTATATCTATCTCGCCATTGGACAGACTTCCCACTGCCTCAAAAACTGAAACAAGATCGATAGGCTTTCCGTCATAGACTCCCGCCATCATGGGACCACCGCTTATAAGCAGGGAAGGAACATTTAATCTTCCCATTGCAATGAGCATCCCCGGAGTAATTTTATCACAATTTGAAATAAATACTATACCGTCAAAGGGAGTTCCTTTAGCGACTATTTCAACAGAATCAGCAATAACATCTCTTGAGGGCAGAGAATAGTACATACCCTCATGGTCCATAGCAAGGCCATCACAGATGCCAATAGTAGAAAACTGCATAGGTGTACCACCGGCCATCCGCACACCCGCCTTAACTGCATCCTCTATGGTTTTTAGATACATATGACCGGGAATAATCTCATTAGCTGAAGATGCAACACCAATAATGGGCTGTGCAATTTCGGTGTCTGTAAGTCCCAGAGCTTTTAGTAAAGATCTGTGAGGTGCCCTCTCTACACCTTTTTTCATTCTATCACTTCTCATTTTGATTTACCTCTTTCATCTTTATAATTTGCATTATTTATTATTTGTACGGTCTGTCCCATCTGTTCATTGCCACAATACCGGTCCTGGCTACATCCACTATCTGATGCGACTCAAGAAGAGCAAGAAATGAATCAATTTTATCTGAATCTCCTGTAATTTCTACTATCAAACCATTCCCCCCAACATCAACAACATTGGCTTTAAAAACATTTATTATCTGAAGGACCTCGTGTCTGTCACTGAGAGAAGCTTTAATTTTAACAAGACAAATCTCCCTGCCTACCATCCTGCTCTTAATAATCGGAGCAACTTTAACAACATCAATTATTTTGTACAGCTGTTTTTGTATCTGCTCAATACTCTTATCATCACCTTTAACAACAATTGTAAGACGAAACATATCATTTTGTCTGGTGGGACCTGCAGAGATTCCATCTATGTTAAATCCTCTCCTGGTAACAAGGCTGGTAATCTTGGAAAGGACACCAGGATTATTGTGAACAAGTACTGATACAATATGATCTGTTAATATTCGGTCGGTTTTCATTTATTACTCCTTAGGATGCATGGCCGAGCAGGGACGAAGTCCCGACCAGGCTATAACTTTGTTAATACTTCATCGAGTGCTTTTCCGGCAGGGACCATTGGCAATACATTTTCATCAGGATCTACAGCTATATGAACAAGCATACTCTCCGTGCTTTCTGCAAGTTCCTTTATGACTGTCTCAGCCTTGTCCGGATCTTTTAGAAAAACAGACCGGATTTCAAAAACATCCGCAAGTTTTACAAAATCAGGATTAAACTCCATATCTGTACCGGAATACCTCTTTTCAAACAAAAGCTCCTGCCATTGCCTGACCATTCCAAGATAACTGTTATCAAGAATTATCATTTTTACTTTAAGACCATATTTTCTTATTATTCCCAGTTCCTGCATATTCATCTGGAATCCGCCGTCTCCGGCAAACATAACTACCTGTCTGTCCGGGTTACCTACAGCTGCACCAATAGCAGCAGGAAGACCGTAGCCCATTGTGCCCAAACCTCCGGATGTCAGAAAACTTCGTGGTTGTTTTATCCTGTAATACTGCGCAACCCATATCTGATTCTGACCAACATCTGTTACAACAACTGTATCTTCCGGAAAATATTTTTCTGCCAGTTCAATAATATGCTGTGGTTTAATCAGTTTACCCTTTCCGTAGCTTAAAGGATTTTCTTTTTTATAATTTATCAGTTCGTTTTTCCATTCGGTTATATCAATTTTTAAATCCACATTATTTATCTCTTTTAATATTGATTTTGCGGACCCCACTATGGGAAGATCGACCAGTATATTCTTGTCAATTTCAGCCGGGTCTATATCTATATGTATAATTTTTGCATTTTTTGCAAAAGTTTCCGAATTACCAACTATCCGGTCTGAAAATCTAACCCCCACAGCCATAATAAGATCAGCATTTTGAATTGCATAATTTCCATAAAGAGTACCATGCATTCCAATAAAACCCAAAAACTGATTTTCATCTGCCGGATTCACCCCGTTTCCCATAAGGGTATGGACCACAGGAATACCTGTTTTATCAAGGAATTCATTCATCTCGCCGGTAGCATTAGATAAATTAACACCACCCCCCGCCAATACCAGCGGCTTTTTTGCTTTTGACAACAATTTTATTGTACTCTTAATCTGTTTTGGGTGGCCGGTATCTTTTGGTCTATAGCTCATAAGCTCTATAGTATCAGGATAATTAAAATCAGCTTCCTGCCTTTGTATATCACCGGGGACATCAATTACAACAGGGCCGGGACGGCCTGTTGTTGCAATAAAAAATGACTTTTTTATTGTAACGGCAAGATCATCTATATCTTTTACAAGGTAATTAGCTTTTGTAATAGGCATCGTTATACCTGTAACATCCGATTCCTGAAAGGCATCAGTCCCAATTAATGTTGAAGAAACCTGACCTGTAATAACTATCAAAGGGCTGGAATCCATATAGGCAGTTGCAATTCCCGTTATTGTGTTTGTGGCCCCAGGTCCTGAAGTTACAATTACGACACCCGGTTTTCCTGTAGAGCGGGCATATCCATCGGCAGCATGGGTACCTCCCTGTTCATGTCTGGGCTGTATAAGTTTTAAACCCTCTCCATGCTTGTACAGTTCGTCAAAAATCTTGATTACCGCACCTCCGGTATAACAGAAAATTGTATCAACTCCCTCTTTCTTAAGACTCTCAACAATAATGCGGGCACCGTTCATATACTCCCCCTTAGGTTCTTGAAGTTAGAATTATATAGATCAGTTTTTGAGTGTCAATAGGAAGGGATAATGAAAAATTCAGGGGAAAGCATAATATAGCTTGAAGTTATAAAGATAACAGATAATATAATTGATGTAAGTGATGAACTGACCTTTAAATTCAGAGTCGATTCTTCAACCTGATTATCCTTATTTTCAACAGAAATTAAAAGATAATCTATGTATGAAATAAATCTTCCAGTCGTTCCCGGCTTATAAAATTTCCTAAAACGGAACTTCCCCTGCCCTTCAGTAATTGCTTCAAAATAGTAGAAAACCCGTCCAATCAGATTACCTCCTTTCCCTTTAAAATTAAGTTTCGATGACACTGATAATCTTGATATATAGATTAATCCAATCAGCATAAGAGACTTCGATATTCCGGAAATCAAGGCCCCCTCGGTTACAGGAAACTCTAACAACATAAAAAGAACTTTTCCGGCAGGACGAATTATATATGCCAGAACAATTCCCGAAACCAGCATCAGATTAGGTGCAATCCTGAACCTGCCGCCCTGAAGGATGTATACAGTTATAAGTATAAAAAACTGAATACACCTTATCAATAACGACTGCTGCAAAAGGTAAGCAGGAATAAAAAACAACCCTAAAATCAGTTTATGCCGGGGGGCAATAGTGAAAGTATTTTTATAAATCATGTCACGAGCCTGCCCTCTAACCATTTGGATCTGTTAATAAACTCATCAGCCAGTAAACCTAATATAAAAGCGGAAATAAACCCTATAATAAGCAATGGAGGCGCAATATACTTTACTGATTCTCCAAAGATAAATAGTTTAGCAAACAGCAGCTGGACCATATTACTGGCAAGAGCACCTGCAATACTGACACCAATCAAACTTACTGCGGATCTGAACAACAATAGCAAAGTAATCATAACGGCCCCACTGGCAATAGCTCCGGCAGCAGAAAACATAAAAATGTAGGAAAAAAGAGTCCCTGTAAGCAGACCCTGACCAAATATCTTTAAAATTATCAGCAGTAAAGTATCTTTTCGTTTAAAAATCATCAGAGATATAATGATTGGTAAATTGGCCAGCCCCAGTCTAAAAAATGGGACCGGCTTTGGAATCATATATTCAACAGTAGAAAGGAAAATACAGAAGGCAGCAAATAAAGCAATTGTGTCCAGGGAATACCGGTACTTCACAAACATATATTAAAATAGTAGACATGAAAGTACAACAT
>DAOWMA010000140.1 GCA_030643345.1 Spirochaetaceae bacterium | reverse complement strand
GTCTCAGTCCCACATCTCTATATGATACTTGTATCCCTGTTCTGTAAGAAATTTCTGTCTGTTTAAGGCAAACTCTTCTTCTGTTGTATGCCTTGAAACAAGAGAGTAGAAGTATGAATTTCGTTTTTTCGGGCGTAGAATACGGCCAAGTCGCTGGGCTTCCTCCTGTCTGGATCCAAAAGTACCGGAGACCTGGATTGCAACAGAAGCATCCGGCAGGTCGATAGCAAAATTGGCAACTTTTGAAACGACAATTACTTTTTCGTCTCCTTTTCTAAATGCATTATATATGCGTTCCCGTTCCGGATTAGGAGTTTTTCCTGTTATCAGAGGGGCAGACAAAGCTTTGGCAATACTCTTTAACTGGTCAATATACTGGCCTATAACAAGGATCGAATCCTCTCTATGATTTTTTATCAGCTGCTTTACAATAGCAATTTTTTGAGGATTTTCACTTGCAACGCGGAATTTTTTTCTTTTATCAGCAACAGCATATTCAATCTTGAGACTGTCAGGAAGATCCATTCGCAGTTCATAGCAATTTGCCTCTGCAATCCATCCCTTCGCTTCCAGTTCCTTCCATGGAACATCATAAAGCTTTGGTCCTACAAGAGAAAAAACATCTTCCTGCCGTCCGTCTTCTCTAACCAGTGTTGCGGTTAATCCCAGCCGCCTCATGGACTGAATTTCTGCAGTTACCCGGAATACAGGTGCAGGGAGCAGATGTACTTCATCATAAATGATCAGACCCCAGTTTTTTTTACGAAAAATTGAAAAATGGGGGAAGTCGCTTTCGCTGTCAGGCCGCCATGTCAGAATCTGATAAGTTGCAACAGTAACCGGCTTTATAATCTTTCTGTCTCCTGTGTACTCGCCAATATCTTCTTTTGGAATATGTGTTTTATCGATGAGTTCTTCTATCCATTGATGAACGGCAGCTACATTGGTGGTAAGTATAAGTGTATTTGTTTTTAAGATCTCCATTACCTTCATGCCGACTATTGTTTTACCAGCGCCGCAGGGAAGTACTATTACACCAAATCCGCTTCCGGCATTACCATCTCCGCAAAAGGTTTCAGCCGATTCAATCTGATAATCCCTTATTATCAGGCCAAAACCACTTTGAGTTGTTTCTCTCATATCAACTGCCAGAGGATCTCCATCTATCAGGGGGGCTTCATCTTTTACCGGATAACCAAGTTTTATCAGCTCAAGCTTTACCGATCCTCTGTCTACAAGATTTATCGAGAATCCTGACCGTACCGGAACCAGATACTTCCTTAATTTTTCAATGGAAGAGAGTTCTGCCAGGATTATATTGTCGGTAACTGTAAGAAGAAGCTTATTTTTCTTGTCAGTTTCACTTAAAACAAGTTTACCGAATCTTGAGATTATATCTCTTATATTGAATATAATGTTTTCCGGAATTTCAAAACGGCTCCATTTTTCCAGTAGCTTTATTATTAAGTCAGCATCCAGACCGGCAGAGGCAGCATTCCATAACGATAGAGGAGATACTCTGTAGGTATGAATATGCTCCGGAGATTTCTCCAGTTCTGCGAATGGTGCTATAGCATTTCTGGCTGCTGCAAAATTACTGTTATGAACATCTAAAAGCAAGGTGCTGTCGCTTTGTATAATAAGCGGGTTGTTCGGATTTCCTGTTTTCATAGCCAACAAGAGTATATTGATTAAGGAAAAAATTCAATACTGCTTTAAGGGGCGTAGGGGCAGGTCTTGTCCCTGTCTGCCTGGAAAAAAATCCTTTGCATTTTCTCCATTGGATAGTAAGATGTACCTATGAAAGAAATTGTAGTAGTTGGATCTGTGGCAGATAATCCTGTTGCTGAGGATATTGCCCATTATATGGGGCAGCAGGAGGATTATCAGGATCTTATTTCCCTTAAAAGCTTTCTAAATACAGAATTTTGTCCCCGTTTTATAACAGGACCAAGAAATGTAGGGAATGTTGGAGATAAGTTGAAAGGTAAAACAGTTATCATTGTAAGTACCAATCAGGGTACTCATACAAGGAATGGTCTTGGAATGCGCAATTTCCTTATTGCAAGGGCAGCCAAGGATAACGGTGCACAAAGGGTGGTCCTGGTAGA
Source organism: Spirochaetaceae bacterium (assembly GCA_030643345.1). Lineage (GTDB taxonomy): Bacteria > Spirochaetota > Spirochaetia > B11-G9 > B11-G9 > JAJRQE01. The sequence continues at coordinate 3,941 of DAOWMA010000140.1, read as the reverse complement.
ACCGGACCTATACTACAGTGCACAGGACCGTGGTCCAAGAAAGGAACATGGATTTGCCGGCGGGAAACGGACCAGACACGACTATGAAAAGTTTGATGGGCAGCCCTTTTCTGCCCGTTTATATGCAGATCTGTTAAAAATGTCAGGAGTTGATGAGATTATTACGGTACATAATCATTCAACTTCGGTCCAGAATATATTTATGGACCGGTTTTCAGGTAAATTCCATAACCTCCGTCCCCATGATCTTTACGCCAGCTATATAAAGGATACTGATGTGGTAAATGATCGCAATGTTGTTCTTTGTGCTCCGGACAAGGGTGCACTTGCTTTTACAAGGAAAGTTCAGCAATCCATAGGTTATGAAAATCTTCCAGTGATAATTATGGATAAACATCGGATGGGGGAGAGAGAAATTTCTATAAAAGTATCCCCTGATTCAGATATTGGGCTGGCTGATATTGAAGGTAAAGATGTGGTTGTTATGGATGATATGGTCCGGACCGGTGGGACAATAGTAGAAACCTGCCATAAGCTGCGTTCTGCAAATCCCAATAAAATTGTCTTTTTTGTAACACATTTCTATTCAAGCAGAGAATGCCGGGTAAATCTAAATGATCGTGTTCTGGATGAAATAATTACAACTACTACTATCCCTTCCATACTCAACAGGGATGTTCAGGGAAGGCTAAGACATAAAATGGTTGTTCTTCTAATATCAAGATGGATAAGTGATTATCTCCTGAAACTTCTTGATAAAAATTCACCTGGGCTAAAAGAACCTCTGTATTCGGAAGATATGTCCGCAAAAAATCCAAGATGGATCGGGAAAATGGGACCGTTGTTTTCTGATTCGTAGGGACAGGCTGGTCGGAAGCAAGCTTCCTGCTCGCCTATGCATCCTTAGGTCGCGACCTGTCCCTACGAAATCACATCTTGTAGATATCCGTTCGTCTATCCTCAAATACGTTATTGAATTCTGTTATATCCTTCTCTAACGCGTCTTTTGGTTCAATATCTGTTATGTATAGTTCATCGCTTTCTGGTGGTGCCCGGTGTACTATCCCACCATTCGGGGCGATTATCTGGCTTTCCCCTGTATATCTGTGGGTTTTATCACCTTTTGTTTCAGATCCGTAACGGTTTGACATAACCCAGAAGACCCTGTTTTCCAGAGCACGTACCCGTGTTGTCAATTGTGCAATCTCGGGGAGAACAAGGTTGGATGGGTGACAGATTATCTGAGCTCCCATTATAGCCAAAGTACGGGCGGCTTCAGGGAACAGATGGTCAAAACATACAAGCATGCCAATTTTTACACCTTTTATTTCAAAAGTTCCGTAATTGTTTCCTTTAGTAAAAAAATTCTTTTCCTCATAAAAAAGGTGGGTTTTTCTGTAGGTAGAAACTGGTCCTTCCGGTCCAATCAGAACAGCACTGTTGTATAAATTTCCGTTTGCTGTTTCCAGAAGACCTGTTACAAAATATGTTCCGGTCTGAGAAGAAATTGCCTTAAGGATATCAGTAGTAGGACCTGGAACAGGTTCCGCCAGGATTTCTGCTTCTTCCCTGGTGGAAATGAAATAACCGCTGACAGGCAGTTCCGGAAGAACGATTAAATCAGCATCAGCATTCGTCAGAGTTTTTTTCAGTTGTTTTCTGTTTTCCTCTAATTCACCGAACCGGGGGTTAAACTGAAAATACCCAATTTTCATGACAGCATTGCCCCTTCTCTTTTATACATATCGACTAAAACCAAAGCTGTCATTGCTTCAACAACAGGAACTATTCTTGGACATATGCATGGATCATGTCTTCCTTCTGTCTTTATCGACTGCTCTTTGCCTTCGATATCAACAGTTGCCTGTTCCATATTAATAGATGAGGTTGGCTTTACAGCAATTCGAAAAACTATATCTTCTCCTGTTGTAATACCTCCAAGGATACCTCCTGCATTATTGCTTTTAAAGCCGTTTTTATCCATTTCGTCATTGTGTTCACTGCCTGTCATATCTGCACATTTAAATCCGGAACCAAATTCTATTGCTTTTACAGCACCTAAAGATACCATTGCTTTTGCAAGTTCTGCATCAATTTTATCAAAAACAGGTTCTCCAAGACCTGGGGCTACACCTGTTGCAATACACTCAACAATACCACCGACGCTGTCTCCTTTATCTGCCAGGTCAATAACCCTCTTTTCCATTTCCATAGCAGCCCTGCTGTCATAGGCCCTCATATTGTTTTTCTCTATCGTTTCCATATCCCTTTCAATGCAGCTTATCCCTGCGGCTTTAACTGTGTAGGCTGTTATACTTACTCCTTTCGATTCCAGAATTTTCATAGCAACTGCGCCTGCTGCCACTCTTGCAGAAGTTTCTCTACCCGAGGCCCTTCCGCTGCCTCTGTGGTCCCTGACACCGTATTTTTGCAGATAGGTAAAATCAGCATGCCCGGGACGAAATAAATTCTTTATGGAATTATAATCAGAGCTTATCTGGTCCTCATTGTACAGTATTAACCCCACAGGCGTCCCTGTAGTTTTCCCTTCAAATATACCGGAGAGTATATGGATTTTATCAGATTCTTTTCTCCCTGTTGTAATACCGGATTGTCCTGGTTTTCTTCTATCCAGCTGATATTGTATGTCAGCTTCGCTGATTTCAATTCCAGGTGTGACTCCATCGATTATTACACCAATACCTTTGCCGTGGGATTCACCAAATGTAGTAATTTTAAATAGTTTTCCAAAACTGCTGCCGCTCATAATTAATCCTCAATTTCTTTTATCAGAAGCTGTAGTATTTCTTCGGGGCTTTCATTTGTCAGCTTCAGGGTAATATCTGCAGCTTCACTGTATAGGATCCTTCTCTTCTTATAAAGTTTATGAAATAGTTCTTTGGGAGATTTTTCCAGAAAAGGGGGAACCCCATTTTCTTTTATACGTTTAAAAAGTATTTCTTCTTCGGTATCAAGAAAAACAAGTAAAGCTGCTTTTTTTACTGTTTTCATTGCACCGATATTTTCGATTGTTCCTCCACCCAAAGCCAGTATACCTTTACTTTCCATAGAGATACTCTTTACTGCTTTTGTTTCAAGATCTCTGAATCCTTTTTCTCCAATTTTTATATACAGTTCCCGGAAACTGTATAACCTCTCCTTTGAATATTGTGTTTCCAGCAGATCATCAAGGTCAAAAAAAGGTATGTTCAATGTGACTGCAGTTATTCTGCCAAGGCTGGTTTTCCCTGAGTGTTTGATACCCATCAGCACAATCATTGAAGATCCCTGTAGAGACGTAGCATGTAACGTCTCTACTGAGCCATGGAGCAGGAGTCAATTAGTTTTGAGATTGGTTCGGGCTTACCAATCTCATAGCCCTGTATGTAATCAACTCCAATATCTTTTAACTCTTCAATTATCTGCGAATTCCTGACAAATTCTGCAATAGTTTTTAATCCAATTACCTGTCCAAGGCTGTTTATTGCTTTTACCATTGCCCTGTTAACCGAATCTTTATCCATATCCCTAACAAAGATACCGTCTATTTTCAGATAATCAACAGGAAGATTTTTTAGATAATTGAAGGAAGAGAATCCACTTCCGAAATCATCAAGAGCAAACAGACATCCAATATCTTTCAGCTTATGGATAAAATCTGTAGCAGCCTGCATGTTGCCTATTGCTGTTGTTTCTGTAATCTCAAAACATATTTGCTTAGGATTGATTTCGAATTCTTCCAGTTTAAAAATAATGAAATCCAAAGAAGCCTCATCAGCAAGGAAATCCGGTGAAAGATTGATGCTGAACATGTAGGGATTGTTTTCTATCCCCGCAATATCACTTAAAAGTTTGTGGTGCATTAAAGCATTGTTTATAACCCAACGATCTATTGCCGGCATTATTTTATATCGCTCTGCAGAGGGAAGAAAATCGGAAGG
>DAOWMA010000332.1 GCA_030643345.1 Spirochaetaceae bacterium | reverse complement strand
TGTAAGTCTTGGTCCTGTAAATGAAGATCGGGTCCTCCTCGGTACCTCATTTAACGGGATATTTGAAACTAAAAACAGGGGAACATCCTGGGAGAAAATTTCTATTGATTTGGAATCTCTCTATCGGGGGGCCGGGTTTTACGAAGAGATTTCCGGGCTGGGTGTTGACCCCTATGATAGTGATAAAGTTTATATCGCTGTCGGGTTTTCAAATGGTGTTTTTAAGGGAAGTTACCGGGACAACAGTATGGGTCCGGTTGTCACTCTTCCCTCAGTATTATCAGGAATAATTAAAGGTTTTGACATTAGAGAAGAGGGGCTGGGAATTTATTCTGACAATATTTTCTACTACAATAAATTTGGCGATGACTCCTGGAAAAGCGTAAAACCGTTGTTTGCAGAAGGACATATATTTGATAAGACAGAGAATTTGGAAAGGAAATTAATTTCTGCTGATATGACAGGTATCTATGTTAATTCTTTTCACGGGGCTGGGAATGAACTGGATAATCATCTTGCCTTTATGAAAAAACATGGACTTAATTCGATGGTTGTTGATATTAAGGATGACGAAGGTAAGATAACCTACAACACATCATTGACACTACCCAAAGAGATTAATGCAGTAAGGAAAAGATTTGACCTTAAATTACTTCTGGAAAAAGCTAAAGAAAACAATATCTATGTAATTGGGAGGATTGTTGTTTTTAAAGACCCAATGTTATACCGTTATTTAGACAGTACTTATGCAATTTGGGACTATAAAAAGAATTCTCCCTGGGGTAATTTAATAAAGAAAACTGACAGTGAAACAGGAGAAGAAAGCTGGGTCCAGTATGAGCATTGGGTAGATCCGTTTTCTGAGTTTGTATGGAGATACAACATAGCTGTTGCAGAGGAGCTGCAGGGTCTTGGAGTTGATGAGATTCAGTTCGATTACATCCGTTTCCCCTCAGATGGCGACTTGAGTACGGCACAGTACAGAAATAAAAGACCGGGAATGACGAAAATAGATGCTTTGGAATCATTTATGAGGGTTGCAAGGGAGAAAATATTTATCCCGATAAGTACTGATCTTTACGGGTTTAACTCATGGTACCGTATGGGAAACTGGATAGGCCAGAATATAGAGATGCTTGCGGATTATGTGGATGTTATATCCCCGATGTTTTACCCTTCCCATTTCCCAACCTCTTTTCTCTCAGATATGGAATATTCCGAAAGGGCAAAATACATCTACAGTGAGGGAACCAGGCGGGCTGGTATAATAACTAAAAACAGAGCTTTGATACGACCCTATGTTCAGGCATTTTTAATAGGAAAAGAGCTGAATATGGAGTATGATGAATATACACGGTATCTTGAGGTCCAGATTGAAGGAATTAAGGAAGCCGGCGGATCAGGATATACAATGTGGAATAATTCCAACAGATATTACATGGTCGCAGATTGATTTAAAAACGTTAAGGATTGTAGGGGCGCGCAGCGGTCCACGTAGGGGTGGGGTCTCCCCACCCTGATGGGCGGGGGAACCCCGCCCCAACGTGGACGGAACCCCCGCAAAGCCTGGCCCTGAATATGGGCGCAATTTATTGTGCCCATATTCAGGGTAACGCCCCAGGATGCATAGGCGAGCAACAACGAAGTTGTGACCAGCCCAAAAAATAAAAATGAACATATCCCGGAAAGAAAAGAATCAGTTGAAATAAAGTGAAAGCATATCTATAATACAGATCATGGATCTTTTTGAGAACGTCTGGCTGGTAAATACTGTAATCAGACCCTTTCTGGATATAAGTATACTCGCATTTCTAATCTATCAGGTGTATAAAATTCTTGTTCAGACCAGGGCCGTTCAGCTTATTAGAGGTGTATTTATAATCAGTATTCTTTATCTGGCCGCCTATATGTTCAAGCTGGATACGATACTGTGGATAATGAATCGTTTGGGGACTGTTCTTATAATTATTATTGCAGTAGTATTTCAGCCTGAACTTAGATCTATTTTTATAAGAGTAGGACGGGGAGAGTGGTTTAATCTGTCCCATAACGCAAAACCGTTTCATGTTGATACTGTAATAAATGCAGTGGAGGTCCTTTCCAATAGAAGACGCGGCGCACTTATTGTGTTTCCCAGGAGAGTAGGAATAAAAAATATTATTGAATCCGGGGCTAAAATTAATGCAGAAATTTCATCGAGTTTAATTCTTACTATATTTGGTTATGATACTCCCCTCCATGACGGAGCAATAATTGTACAGAATGGGAAAATTATTTCAGCAGGTTGTTTTCTCCCCTTAAGTGAGCAGGTTGATATTAGAAGAAGTTTCGGTACCAGACACCGTGCTGCTCTGGGTATAGCTGAAGATACAGATTCTGTGACACTTGTTGTTTCTGAAGAAACAGGAGCATTGTCTTTATCTTATGATTCAAACCTCTACTATGATCTTGGGACAAAAGAGATAAACAGACGTCTGACCAGGCTCCTGAATTTCCCCGATGAGGATTCTGATGAGATTGAGGAGGCAGGCAGTGAGGAGTAGGGCAGTTCTGGAACGGACCCTTCATAATTGGCCGGTTAAAATAATATCAGTTGCAGCTGCAGTTCTTTTATTTTTCTTCTACCGGGTTTCTTCTCTGGAGGAGAGATTTTTTAATGTTCCCCTGGTGGTCCGGTTCCATGAAAACTATACCTCTGCCGAGAGCTATCCTGAAACGGTAAGAGTTATTATCAGGGGCAGAGACGAGGATATAAAACTGATTCTTGAAGACGAAATTGATGCATTTGTTGATTATTCTGAATTTGAGGATGAAGGCCTGTTTACCCAGTTAGTTCAAATAAAAAGAAGTGGTTTTGCCATGCAGGTAAAACCTCTGGAGATAAGGGTTGAACCCAGGGAGCTGGAACTCCTTTTGGAGCTGTTGATGGTAAAAAGTCTTACAGTTGTTCCGACTGTTATCGGTTATCCTGAAAAAGGATATGAGTTGATACAGGATTTTATAACACCATCATCTGTAGAGGTGTACGGAAGCAGAAGTAAAATCGAAAATTTAAAAGAGATACATACGGAAGAGATAGATATCACCTCGAAAATTGCAGATTTCAGTACACGTGTCAGGCTTAAAAAAACAGATTCCTCTATAAATTTTTCCGGAGGGGATATTGTGGAATTTTCTGCTTCAATTAAAGAAATTTCAGTAGTAAGGACACTGTCAGGGGTGGATATAATAACTCTTGATCTGGATAATGGATTACAAATAGGAGGGTTC
>DAOWMA010000086.1 GCA_030643345.1 Spirochaetaceae bacterium | reverse complement strand
TTTTAAAGGATTATTTCCCAATTGACTGGTAGAAAATGATATTTTTTATCTGCTTGTTTATTTGCTGTAAAGATATATAATTAGTAATAGAATCAATTGGATAGGAAAATATTTTGAGTAATGAAGTTTTTTCAGGAGATATTGACCCCGAGATAGCTGAATTAATGGGGATTGATGAAGTAGACGATGTGGCTCCCGTTTTTGATGATCTCTTTAATGATGGTAGATCCAGGAGAATTGAGCCTGATAAGGTCGATTTGTCAAAAATAGGATTCAATCCGGTTACAAAGTTCTCAGAGGATAGGGCTAATCTAATTTTTTCCAGTAAAGAATTCTATAAATCAGTTTTATCAGGTGAGGGAGAATCTTCAAAGAGAGTTCATACTCTTCTCTCACAATTCCTGAATGCAGAAGATCCTAAAGATAAATCAATGTACAGGGCAAAGCTTATTTCCGCTGCCTGGAATCTGGCAGCAAATATAGTTTCAAAGTTTTCTGCTTTAACCCAGCCTAAAAAGTTTTATCTGCGTTATGGTTTTCTTCTTCCTACCCTCGTATCCAGGGAACAACGGGAGATGATTGGGAAGATAATAGTGGATAATAATTCAGGAGAACCTTTTTACTATTTTGATGAATGGCTTGGAAAAGTTGCAAATGGTCAGATTAGTACATCTGCAGTAGATGAGGTGAAGCAGGTTAGAAATAATCAGGGAGCCAAGGTACAGGCGCAGATTGATAGAGCCAGGGGGACCAGTGAATTCCATCTGGGTGAAATTAAAAATAAAATTAAAGAGATAGAGAATGCAGAAGAAGAGTTACGGGGAAAGGTAAAAACAGTATCCTCTCATCAGATTTATGATGACGGTTTAAAATCTACCTATGACTCCGGCCAAAAAGAAGCAATTTCCGGAATTATGAATGTTTGCCGGTTTATATTGAATAAAGATAAGGAACTGACTGGTAGTTTAAGTACCTTTGAAAATGCTAATAAACAGCTGGAAGAACTTGAAGAGAAGGCGAAACAGGAAGGGGTTTCTTCTTCCCTGAATTCAAAAACTCTTGAAAGTGAATTTAATACAGTACGGCAGATGATAAAGATGGTAGTTGGCCGTCAGGGGAATCATATACCATTTCTCATGAAACAGTATTTTCGTTCAAATATTCGGGATATTGCTACCAGAGAAAATGTTATTATGGAGTTTGCTGCAGTTGAAGCTATAGATGAAGGTCTTTTTAAGCGAACCTTCAAGAGACAGACAAATAGAATTGTACCCTATGTTATTTTAGTACCTGGATACGGCGAGAAAGGTGTTTGCTGGGAACCTTTCGAAAAATTCAACAGAGCCACAAGTCGTGGTCGGGTTGCTGTACCTATTTTCCCGAAGGACCTAAGAATTGCTGTAATATCCGCTGCTGCAGATCTGCGATGGCAGGTTGCCAAAGAAAAGGCACAGCATTACTGGATGGAAGAGGGGCTTACCGGGCGTTATTATCAGTGGTTTACTGAAAAAAAGATGCGGGGTGATGTAAGGGAGTTTTTTATTCAGGACTATATATTGTGGATAACAAAGGAGAGTGAAGGTACACAAAAACTGGACAGGGATGTAAGAGGGATATTCTGGAGAAGTATTCCGTTTAGGCAGGAACTAAGGGACCGGCTTAGAAAAAGAGGATTTGTTTATAATGAGCTGTACAAAAAGGATATCAACCGGTCTCTTTCTGATGGCTATTAAAAACTCTTTTTGAATCAGCGTTTTCGTGAATTGAAAATTGGATGAAAATACTTATCCATGTTGATCTTTCCTGAAATGAATTTTATAGCTTTGTGGTAGGCAAAAAAGCTTCCAGCCACAGAAAGTAAAAACACAAGAATAAACAGTGCTGAGGCTATGTTCGGGGGAATATTTTTTGGTATTACCAGTGAAATCAGAGCCAGCCCTATAGTCATAAGCACAACCATTAGTATTACATTCAGTATCGATGCTCCAATAATAAAAAGAGCAGTATTAAGTTTTTTGTTCATGTTTCCTTAAATCCTCAATAATAAAAGCAAAAAGCATTAGTATACCGGAAACAACAACTGTCGAATCGGCAATATTAAAGGTGGGCCATCTTTCCAGGCCGAAGATACCGTAAAATTTAACATCAATAAAATCAACAACTCCAAGGGGCCTAAAAACTCTGTCAATTAAATTCCCAATGCCCCCTCCCAAAATCCCGGCTACAGCCCAACGTTGAAAGGTGGTGAAACTATTACTTTTGAGAAGATAAACCAAAAGACCAATAAGTATTGCAATGGGCAGGATTGTAAACATAATAAAACGTACTTCTTCGGGGAAGCTATTCCCCAGGCTAAATGCAATTGCCAGATTCCGGGTGTGAATGATCCTTAAAAAGCCGCCTAAGAAAGATTTACCAATTGTATGAATGGGTATTCTGTTTACAATAAGTGCTTTGGTTATCTGATCTGCCGCCAGGATAAATAAAGTAAGTATTAAAGGTTTTAGTTTGTTTTTATTTTGCATATAAATTATAATCCTGTCGGGACATCAATAAAAACTGTATTTATGGATGTGTCCCTTTTTAGTTTTTCAGAAAGCAGCCTTGGACCGAATGTTTCTGTTAAATAGTGGCCGCAGCTGATCATGTTTACGCTCCCTTCCAGGCATGTATGATAGGTTTCATGGGATACATCTCCTGTAATGTAGAGATCGATCTCCTGTTCCATTGCCTGTGAGACTTCTCTTGTCCCCCCTCCTGAGATAATTGCCACAGTAGATATCTTTTTCTTTCCAAAAGGTAGAATCCCCAAAACTTCTTGTTGATCGGTATCCAGAAGACTTAAGATCTCTTCGATAGTTTTTTCCTGTTTAAGAATTCCTGATACTCCTATCTTTACCCCTTTATACAACCCGAATGGTTCCATTTTATCAAGTCCCAGCTGTCCTGCAATCCCATAATTATTTCCAACAACAGGATTCAAATCCAAAGGAAGATGTGCAGCATAAAGAGACAGGTTATTTTTTATTAGAAATGAAAGTCTTTCATAATGATTTCCTGTAACTGCAATTGGAAAACCCCAAAACAGACCGTGATGTACAAAAAGAACATCTGCTTCCCAGTCTACTGCTCTTTTAAAAGTTTCAAGGGAAGCATCAACTGCAAATGCTACTTTTTTAACATTTTTACTTCCCTGATTTACCTGAAAACCATTCATTGATGAATCGATACTATCTACGATATTCATATTAAGCAAGCTTCTAAAATAATAATCCAACTCTTTTGTATTCATTACCGGAGTATAACAACTCAGACTCTCCTTGACAACTTTCTCTGGTAATATCTGCCCATTATCATGAATAATCATGAATTATTGCCCTCCATCTTTCAAAGTGGGTTTAAAAAAAGCTTGCCTGATAATAAATAGAACTGATATAATGATGAAAGTGAGTTGAAAAGTAGAGGTATAAAATAATGTCAAAAGCGATTGATGTAAATAAAATTAGAAAAGCCGCCAGAAGTTCAGTTCCGATATCTATTAAAACATATACTATGCCCCATGACACCGAGGTATATATGGAGAGTATTCTTGGTGTTTTTCTGGATGAGTTCGGACAGGTAGGTATTAAGGATAGAATAGCATATTGCATGAAAGAACTGGCTGTTAATGCAAAAAAGGCGAATACAAAAAGGGTATACTTCAAAGACCGAAATCTTGATATTACAGATGAAGCTCAGTATGTCGAGGGTATGAAGTCTTTCAAGAATGATACTCTTTCAAATATTGATTATTACCTTAAGATGCAGCAGGAGCAGGGACTCTATATTAAGACAGTATTTCATGCCAAAGGAAATAATTTTACTTTAAGTATTAAAAATAATACTGAAATATCCAGAAAAGAACAGATGAGAGTATATGACAGAATTGCCAGATCCAGGGCATTTGAGACTATGGAAGAGGCTTTAACCACAGTTCTTGATGATTCCGAAGGCGCTGGTCTGGGTATTGTCATATTGGTTTTGATGCTTAAAAAGCTTGGACTCGATGAAGATGCCTTTGAAATTGATGTTGAAAACGGGGTGACTATAGCCAGCATTACACTGCCTTTTTCTGATATTCATATTGAAAATATTGCAAAACTGTCTGAAGAAATTGTTCAGGAAATTGATGAACTTCCCCATTTCCCGGAAAACATTGTACATCTTCAGAAACTAATTCAAGATCCGGATTCCGAGATTACTGATATTGCAAGGCAGATCAGTATGGATGCTTCTCTTATAGCTGATCTTTTGAAGGTTGTTAATTCTGCCCAGTATATGCTGCCTAAGCGAGTGGATAATATTGTGGAAGCAGTTAAACTGATAGGATTACGGGGTTTAACAAATTTGCTTTTCTCTTATGGTACGCAAAAACTTTTAGACCGGAAACAGAAATGGCTGTGGGACCATTCCTACAAGGTTGCCTTTTATGCCTATAATATTGCCAAGAATTTTGACAGAAAAAATAAAAATCTCCTTGATGATGCCTATGTAGGAGGTATTCTGCATGATATGGGAAAAATTATTTTTGCAGATATTCATCCAAAACTTCTTGAAAAGATAAATAATTTTTGTATTGAAAAAGAACTTCAGCGTAATCTCTTTGAAGATCTTTCTGCAGGTTTGAATCATGCTGAGATTGGAGGGCTTGTAGCAGAAAAATGGAATTTTCCTCAATCCCTTATTGAATCCATACGGTACCATCACGAACCAGCGCAATGTTCAAAGGAATATAAAGATGTTGTTTATACGGTCTATCTTGCAAATTCAATTGCAAATATTGAGAGTGATGAGATGGTATTTGAGCAGGTTGATGAAGATGTTCTTGCTAATTTCGGGATAAATTCTGAAGATCAGCTAATGATGATTCTTCAGCGTCTGTCAGCAGCTTTTACAAATCAGGTAAATGCCAAGGAAAAGATGTAAAACTACTTGACTTATATCCATATATAGTATATTGTATATATACATATGGAGGATGTTATGGCAATAAGTGTATATTCAACACCAAGCTGCAGCTACTGCACACTGGCAAAGGATTATTTTAGAAAACATAAAATTCCGTTTTCTGATTATAATGTTGCGACGGACATGAATAAAGCAAATGAGATGGTAAAAAAATCCGGGCAGATGGGTGTTCCTGTTCTTGATATTAATGGCAGAATCCTGGTAGGTTTTAATCCTGCTGAGATTGAGCGGGCCCTTCACCGATAAAACATGTAGAGACGTAGCGTGCTACATAGCACGCTACGTCTCTACGATGCGGTTGTACCAATTATGCATCAATATCCCAAATGCCACCGAGACATTAATGGATCCTTTTGTTCCTGTCAGGGGTATTGATACTCTCCCAAAACTTTTATCTGCTATTAGCAGACACTCAGGGCTTACTCCGAGTTCCTCAGAACCAATTATACAAATACCATTGTCAGGAAATCTGAACTGATCCACAGGTTCTCCATTCAACTCCAGAGCAAAGATATTTCTATTCTGTAAATTCCGGCATTTTCTCTTTTCCCAGGGGATAATATCAGTACACCCCATGGAAGTTCTTAAGGCCCTTCTATGGGTAGGGGATGCTGTCCCTTCAGAAATCAGTATTTTACTGATGCCGAAGGATTCAGATGTTCTGAATATTGAACCAACATTAAATGGAGATCGTATATCATCAAGATATATCTCCATTGGGAGTATCTGTCGTTTTTCTGATCCGGCTATAGTAGTAGTCATCAGGTCCCAGTCTGCAGGTGCTTCATTTAGATTTGTAAGTAGGATATGACGTAAACTGTTGCATATTCTAAGAGTTTTATCAGGATTGTTTTTGTATTCCGATATTAGATTTTCAATTCTGATACTTTCTTCCATGGCAAGTATTGGTGAACTGGCAATAAACGATAGTAGATCTTTTAGATAAATAGGATTAGGGATTTTCCCCAGTTTAATATCTGCTTCAAATCCCTGTAATAATCGGGCAGCTTTTCGTAAGGCGGTAACTGCCGGGAGGCTTGTAAGCTTCCTGATTGTTATCATAAAGCGTCTTTAAGAAGTTTATATATCTTTTCTACTGTAACTTTTGATGGTAGAGATTCGATCATTGGGAGTTTGTACACTTGTTCTGCAACAGAAATTAGATTCTCCTTTTTTATTCCAAGCTCACTCAAACGAACCGGGAGATTTTGAATTCCTATGGATAATCGCAGGGATTCAATAACTCTATCTGCAGCTGATATGACAGAGAGACCTGAAATATCCTCTCCTAAAATTGGTCCCATTCTGGAAATTTTTTCAGGACATGTATGCAACCCATATTCCAGAATATAGGGTAATAAAACTGTAGCGGTTATAGCTCTGGATGCCCCAAATTGTCTGTTAATCTCTGCGGCACATGCAGTTCCCAGTCCTGTAGAACTAATGGTAAGACCGAGAGCTGTAGAAAACCCGGCTTTAGAGGCCTGTAGAAGGTTATCCGGATTTTCAGGATCTTCAAGAATGGAAGGGAGCAGGTTTACTATCATGCTAATTGTTTTAAGGAACAGCATATCTGAAATAAAATTGGAGCGAATAGATAGATATCCTTCAACAGCTTCCAGAAAAACATCCATAAGCGTTGCAATTCTGTACTGTTTTGGAATATCCATAAATAAAGATGGATCAATGATAATTGCAGCAGGTGCAGAATTTTTTACAAAAACAACCTGAAGTGCACCATTTCTGGCATCCGGAACAATAAATTCAGAACCAAGCATAAATGGATTTCTAAATGTACCGGCTATTTCTATATACGGAATAGGAATAAGCGAAGGTGGGGTGTCGGACATTATATTATAAAAATTTCCGGCATAACCAGTCGCAACGGCGACAGCTTTTGCTGCAGAAAGAGCACGTATCCCTCCAAAACCAAGGACAGCCTGGACCCTGGAGACCCTGGCAATTTCTGATGCTTTTTCAATAGAATGGGTTGTAGATGATGATGTGATTTCTGCGAAGGTAATCAGGTCCAGATCACTTTTTCGAATTTCGTCTTTAATTTTCTTAAAGGCTGAGCTGTCAGCTAATTCTTTCTCTGTTACAATAAGTAACCGGTGTCCAAAGGGACTAATAATCTCTTTAAGTCGTCTTAAAGAACCATATGAGCAGTATACTTCAGAATGTGCTGTAAAAATAAGATCTTTCATGCCTTACACAATAACTGATAATTGATAAAATTCCAATTTTTTTACTAAAAAATTTTTGCGGAAGATACTGTAAACTGCGCAAAAAGCTTTAAATAAAGAAAAAAAAAGCAGAAGTTATGAAACTTCTGCTGTAATATGCATGATTATTTATCAGGTCAGGCCAAAGAAGTCCATAACCGAGTCTGCTACAGATTCAATAACTTTATTATCAATGTATGAAGGATCTTTTAATTTTTCTCTAACTTCCTCAATTCGATCCATCCTCACATCAGGGGATGCTTTGATAGTCTCTGCTGCGCTGTATACTTCAGCCATAGCTTTAGCGTCGTTAGAAATTCGAATTGAGTCCTTACTGCCAGTGCTTACAGGTTTTTCAACCTTGCTTGTTTTATTCTGCTTTGATACAGGATCTACCGGACCTAAGCTGTTTACGTTCATTACCAATCCCTTCCTTTCAATTAGACTATCGTC
>DAOWMA010000336.1 GCA_030643345.1 Spirochaetaceae bacterium | reverse complement strand
TTTTGAAAGTGGTGCAGTAACAAAATTTGTTACCTTTCCAATCTTTGATGCATCTGCAACACAGATAACCGGTCCCTGGGTCCTGTCCATCATTACTTTGGTTATTGCAGCTTCCTGATACACAGGAGATGTCAGCCCTGTATCAAAGCACAAACCATCTACCCCCATTATTATTTTTGATGCAATAACCTGATTAATTGTACTAACAGCAAAATCACCAATAAGGCAGTTTGACTGATGACGATAGACACCGCCTGTCAGTATTAATTCAACCCCTAATTTACCGCCAAAATCGGCTACCGCTGCAGCATTGTTGGTAATAATATTAACATTTTTCCTTCCTTCCAGGAAACGAATAACCTGATAAGAGGTCGAACCACTGTTGATAAACACTGTGTCTCCATCTTCCACAAGAGCTGCAGCTGCTCTTCCAATGGCCTCTTTTTGTTCCGTATTAATTCTATCTTTCTCAGAATAGTTAAACTCTCTCTCAATTTGAGGAACAAGGACAGCACCGCCGTGGGTCCTTTCAAGAGCACCTTTATCCTCCAGTATAGACAAATCCCTTCGAATAGTTATAACCGAAACTTCAAGAATTTTACTCAAAGCTTCCACAGTTACCAGCCCGTCCCTTTTTATCAGTTCCATTATCTTTGATTGTCTGGCTGCAGGAATTATATTAGATCCCATAAGTCTCCCTCAATTTGATTGCAAGTTTATATCTTATTAATGAATATGTCAAACAATATATGAACTATTTATTTTTAAAATGATTGTTTTTGCACTTTATTAAATTATTAAGATTGTTTATAGTTACTACTATTCGGAGGTAACTATACATGTATGATGTTGCAATTATTGGTGCAGGTGTTACAGGAGCATCTATCGCCAGAGAACTTTCCCGCTATAACCTTAAGGTTATTATCCTTGAACGCGAAAATGATGTATCCTGTGGTACTTCAAAGGCAAATTCTGCAATTATCCATGCAGGATATGATGCAAAAGAAAACACTCTCATGGCCAGATTCAACTTAGAAGGGAATCCCATGTTTGACAATATATGTAACGAACTTGACGTACCTTTTAAAAGGACAGGTTCTTTAGTTATAGCATTTGATGAGGAACAACTAAGCCATCTGCAAATACTCTATCAAAGAGGGCTGAACAACAACATAAAAGGAATGAAAATTATATCTGAAGATGAACTTAAAGCCAAAGAACCTGCAATAAACAGGAACGTTAAAGGGGCCCTTTTCGCTTCTACTGCAGGTATAATAGACCCCATGCTTCTTACTATTTCCCTTATGGAAAGTGCTGTAATAAACGGAGCCGATTACCTGCTCAATTTTGAAGTGCAGAGTATCGAGAAACAGGAAAATATTTTTAGAATAACAGGACCTGGAAAAATTATTGAAGCTTCCTGGATAATAAATGCAGCAGGTGTCTATGCTGACAAAGTTCATAATATGATATCAAAACCGGAGTTTAAAATATTGCCCCGAAGGGGACAATACTTCCTTTTGGATAAAACTGAAGGAAAAATTGTAAACTCTGTTCTTTTCCCCTGCCCTGGGAAAATGGGAAAAGGAACACTTGTAACGCCAACGGTTCATGGGAATCTTATTCTTGGCCCGTCATCTGATAACCTCGAGGACCCGGAAGACCTGGCAACAACAGAAAAGATGCTAAATCTGGCCAGATCAGGTGCAATAAAACTTGTTCCATCAATAAATACAGGAAGAAGTATAAGAAATTTTGCCGGAATGAGGGCCGTTTCTGATACAGGGGATTTTTTTATTAAAGAAGCAGATGATACTCCCCGCTTTATAGATGTTTCCGGTATTAAATCTCCAGGACTTACAGCTGCACCTGCTATAGCTGTTTATGTTATAGAACTGCTTAAAGACAAAGGCCTTAATCTTAAAAAACGTACTAATTTTAATCCTTTTGTAAAAAGAAATATTTTCATGGAACTGCCTTCGGCAGAACAGAAACATCTTCTTAAAAGAAATCCCCTCTATGGGCGTATAATATGCCGGTGTGAAAATATTACCGAAGGTGATATTCTGGACTCCATACACCGCCCTGTTGGAGCTAAAACATTAGATGGTGTAAAACGAAGATGCAGACCTGGAATGGGAAGATGCCAGGGAGGATTTTGCTCACCACTGGTCCAGGAGATTCTTGCCAGGGAGCTTAATGTTCCTGTAAAAGATATTGTTTTAGAGAAGAAACATTCTTATATACTCACAAATAAGACAAAATGACAGAGGTAAAGATGAATTACGAGATTGTTGTTATAGGCGGCGGCCCTGCAGGACTTGCAGCAGCTATTGAAGCAAAAAAAAGCGGAATAGAAAACGTTCTGATTATAGAGAGAGATATTGAAACTGGTGGTATTTTACAGCAGTGTATTCATAATGGCTTTGGTCTGCATATATTCAAAGAGGAACTGACAGGACCGGAATATGCACAGCGTTATATAGATATGACAAGAGAACAAAAAATTGAAATAATGGTCGATACAACCGTTACCTCCATTACAGCTGACAGAAAGATTAAAATAATTAATACAGAAGGAATTACAACTATCAATGCTGGTGCCATTATTCTTGCAATGGGCTGCAGGGAGAGGACCCGGGGAGCCATTGCTATTCCCGGCGACAGACCTTCCGGAATATTCACAGCAGGGACAGCCCAACGGCTGATCAATATTGAAGGTTATATGGTAGGGAAAAAGGTTATTATACTTGGGTCCGGAGATATTGGTATGATAATGGCGAGAAGAATTGTTCTGGAAGGAGGAGAAGTTCTTGCTGTAGTAGCCAGATCTTCCTTTGCAAAGGGTTTAACAAGAAACGTTGTACAATGTCTTGATCATTATGATATACCATTGCTGCTTAGTCACAATATTGTTGACATTAAAGGCAAAGAGAGAGTAGAGAAAGTTTATGTAGCCGAATGTGATATAAATAAACAGGTTATCCCGGGAACAGAAGTAGAATACGAATGTGATACAGTACTTCTATCTGTAGGGCTTATCCCTGAAAATGAATTATCAAGACAGGCAGGGATAGAAATTGATAAACGTACTTCAGGGCCGATTGTAAACGAAAGCATGGAAACTTCTGTTGAGGGTATTTTTGCATGCGGGAATGTAGTCCATGTTCATGATCTTGTTGATTTTGTGAGTGAAGAAAGTATGCGTGCAGGAAGAAATGCTGCAAAATA
>DAOWMA010000010.1 GCA_030643345.1 Spirochaetaceae bacterium | reverse complement strand
GTTTTTTGTTCTTCTGGTAAGAAGATTTCTTCTTAGCTTTAAAGAACTTTTTTCCAGCTGGTTTTTTCTGTAAATCATTAGAAGGTTCAGGGGATGATCCTCCGCTTCTATTTGTCTGGGGACCTCTTTGAAACGGAGGTCTGCTTCCTTGTGTTCTTCCCTGGTAAGGAGGTCTTCCCCCCTGTCTGTCCCCCTGATATGGAGGTCTTGTTCCCTGGTAAGGAGGCCTTCCCCCCTGTCTGTCACCCTGATATGGAGGTCTTGTTCCCTGGTAAGGAGGTCTTCCCCCCTGTCTGTCACCCTGATATGGGGGTCTTGTTCCCTGGTAAGGAGGTCTTCCACCCTGTCTGTCACCCTGATATGGGGGTCTTGTTCCCTGGTAAGGAGGCCTTCCACCCTGTCTGTCACTACTATATGGAGTCCTGCTTCCCTGTGTCCTTCCCTGATAAGAAGTTCGTCCACCTGGTGATGATGATCGTGAATCAGGTCTTACATTTTTAACCGATGGTTTTTTACCGGCAGAAGATGGAGTATTTCTAACCTTTTTTTCAACCATATTTTTATTATCTTCAGTCTGAACAACCGGAGTACTATCTTTTAAAGTTGCATCTGAGGGTTCCTGCTTTTTATCTATCTTTTTGGAAGTATCTTTTTTTGCAACAACCTTATGTGTTGTCTTTTTTACAACAACCTTTTTCTTGACAACAACAACTTTCTTTTTTTCAGAAGTTTCAACTGGTTTTACAGGAGCTGGTTCTGGTTTTCTATGTTTAATTAAAGTTGATTTTGGTTTATTCTTTTTTTCCTGTTCTTCGGCCATAAAAATCCTTTATTCCTCTTCCTCTATTTCAAAACTTAAGCCTACTCCGCATTTCGGACAAACTTCCATATCTGTAGTAATTGGGTAACCGCATTCAGGACATTCGTATTCCTCATTATCCGGTGTATTTTCCAATTCATCACTATATTCATTAGTATCGTATACTTCCGGTTCAGTTTCTTCAACTATATCAATGCTTTCAGCAATAATATTCTGAATTGTCTCAACATCTCCTTCAGTCAGACCTTCAAGTTTAATAAGTTCATCTTTTCCAAGCGATACTAAAGATTCAATAAGCTCAATTCCATTCTCAGAAAGTAGTCCTGCAAGACGCTCAGGCATTCCTGGAAGTTCGGAAATTGAAGTAATTTCTTCTGTTTCATTCTCAACATCATTAAAAAGAGCATCAAGTTCTTTTTTTGATTCGAGGGTTATATCCATTTCCTCAAATTGCGCATGATTTTTTACATCAATATTCCAATCAACTAATCTATTTGCAAGACGTACATTAAGTCCCCTTTTACCAATAGCAAGTGATAATTGACTATCATTAACAATGGCCAGGGCCTGTCGTTTTGACTCATTAAGAATTAAAACATTCTCTACTTCAGCCGGAGACAAAGCATTTTTAATAAATTCCTTCGGATCAGTTACATTCTTCAATATGTCAATTTTCTCACCTTCCATTTCTCTTACAACAGATTCAATTCGTATACCTTTTATTCCGACACATGCACCAACAGGATCAACGTCTTCTCTATTGGAATAAACTGAAATTTTAGTTCGATAACCGGGTTCTCTGACAATTTTAAAAATTTCTACTGTATTATCGTAAATTTCAGGAACTTCCAATTCAAAAATACGTCTTACGAAATCTGTATGAGTTCTTGATAGTATTATCTGAAGACCTGAAGGTGTTTTATTAACTTCGTATATTAAAGCTTTAATTCTATCATTTGGACGATAGGTTTCTCTTGGTGATTGAAATCGTTTGGGAAGTATTCCCTCAATTTTTCCAAGATCAACAAATATGTTACCGTTTCTTTCTCTCTGGTGATATCCAATGATCATTTCGCCCTCTTTCCCCTTAAATTCAGAGTAGAGGGTATCTTTATTTATCTCTCGCAGGGTTTGTTTTGCATTTTGCTTTGCACTTTGAACAGCACCACGATCAAATCCTGCCGGATCTATATAGATTAGAAGTTCATCACCAATCTCAGATTCTTCATTTTCAAGGAGGGCATCTTTAAGCAGTATTTCGAAAACAGGGTCTTCTATTTCAGCTACTATATTTTTACGCGCGTAAATAGAAACTTCTGTATCATCATCATTAAATTTTACAACTGCATTTTCTGCAGTCCCGAATTTACGTTTATAAGCAGCAAACATGAAATCTTCAATAGTTTTTTTTACGAGTTCCTCAGAAATTCCCTTGTCTTGAACAAGGGCTTTAATTGCATCAGCAAGTCCAGAAGCCATAGACTTTTCTGTCCTCCTATTATTCTAATTTAGCTTTATTAATATCTGCAAAACTGACAGTTGTTGTCTGTTTTCCATTGTTAAGATTCAAATTGTTATCACCTACAGATTCAATTGAACCATGAATCCATTCAGAATCATTCTTTCTAAGAATTCTTACTTTCTTTCCCAAAAAAATCTCAAATTCATCAACGGATTTTATGTTTCGGGTTATTCCGGGAGAAGAAACTTCAAGATTAATATCTCTTGAATCTTCAATAAGTTCAATCCTGGGCATTATAGTCTTAAATACATTACTGCAGTCGTCTATAGTAACACCGGACTTACTGTAAATAATTGTATGAACAGTCAGGTTGGATCTATTTCTGTGTGATGTAAATTCCACAAGTGAAAACCCCATACCTTCAATAACCGGTTCAATGCTGTTAATTAAACTACTATCTCTACTCTTACGTTCCAAAACCATCTACCCATCAAAAAAGGAGTCTTACAGACTCCCTTCATGTTAGAATTATTAAGCTGTATTCAATATAGCAACATGATTGAATTAAGTCAATATGAGGAGTATCTTAATCCAGTGCAATGGTTAAAGAATAGATTTCTTTAACCCCTGCGGATTTTAAAATCCCTGCACACTCATTGACAGTAGTACCGGTTGTAAATACATCATCAATCAGTACTACAGAATCTGGTATTGATTTTATTTTTTCCCGTAAAATAATACTTTTTCGTAAATTCTCTGCTCTTTTCTCTCTGGATAGAGTTTTTTGTGCCTTTTTACCCTTCCTGACAAGGAGTTTTTTTATGGGCAGTTTATAATTGTGTTTAAGAATTTTCCCAATTAAATCTATATGCTCCCAGCCCCTGTCTTTTTTTACAATACGACGTCCGGGGACAGGGACAATTATACTATCAGAGTATTGTTCAATCAGAACTTTTGAAAGTTTTTTTGCGAAATAAAAAGACAAATTTTTCCGGTCATTGAATTTATATTGATATATTACCTCTTTAATGTATCCGGAATATTTGAATAAAGATCTGTTTGACAAATAATTGGATTCACTGTCCCTGCATCGCAGACACTTCTTTTTTTCAGATATCAGTGAAATCCCGCATCCAGGGCATATATTCCCCTTTACAGGCTTTAATAAATCTTCACAGGAAGAGCAGATCGGATAATAATTTGCTGTCTCTATAATTATTTTACCACAAAGAATACATTCCTCAGGCAATAAAAGGTTTAAAAAATATTTTTTTATCTCCATACCTATATATACACATGATATTACTCTGCTGCTTCAATCTCACTGCGAAGATCGAAAAGAAACTTAAGAGCTTCAATAGGTGTCATACTGTTAAGATCGGCCGATTTTATAGAGCTTTCTACAATATCCTTTCTACTGAACAGGGAGGGCTGTACATCTTTATTTTTTATATTTCCAGGTTCAAAATCTGTTTTTTTGACTGTATTTATACCTGCGAGAATTGAGGAGGCTCTTAACAGTACCGATTGGGGAATACCTGCCAGTTTAGCAACATGAAGTCCATAGGAATCGCCTGCAGCACCTTCTATTACCTTTTTCAGAAAAATAATGTCACCCTCTTTTTCCAATACATCAAGATGGAGGTTTATAAGGTTTTTATTCCTGATTTTAGTAAGCTCATGGTAATGAGTCGCAAAAAGAGTTTTTATATTCCGGTTTAACAGATATTCAGAGATAGCCCAGGCTATAGATAATCCATCGTTCGTGCTGGTACCTCTACCAACTTCATCCATAATAACCAAAGATCTTTTAGTTGCATTTCTCAGGATAAAAGCAGTTTCATTCATTTCAACTAAAAAGGTTGACTCCCCTCTTGCCAGGTTGTCAGAAGCACCTACTCTACAGAAAATTCTATCTGTAATTCCAATTTCTGCATACGAAGCGGGTACGAATGATCCTGCCTGGGCCATTAGAACGATAAGTGCAACCTGTCGCAGGTAAGTTGACTTGCCTGCCATATTGGGACCTGTAATGAGGGCAAAGGTGTTTGTATCGTTTTTCAATTCAATTGAATTTGGGACAAACTCACCTGGACCGAGATTTTGTTCGACAACCGGATGTCTTCCCTGATTTATTTTAAGCCCTGGATTGTCATTCAGTTCAGGTTTGATATATCCATATTCCGTGGCTGCCTGTGCAAAAGACTGAAGACAATCCATATCTGATATATATGAAGAAACAGTCAGGAATGTTTTTATTTCTGCTTTAACCTGATCTCTAATTTTAATAAAAAGCTCTTTTTCAAGTACTACTATCTTTTCTGCAGCACTATTTAAATCAGATTCCAGTTTTCCGAGTTCTTCAGTAGTATATCTTTCATTATTTACCAACGACTGTCGACGAATAAAATAATCCGGAACAAGTTTTTTATTTGTGGTTGTAACTTCGAGAAAATGACCAATAATCTTATTATACTTTATTTTAAGATTTGAAATACCTGAGATTTCCTTTTCAGATTCAAGATACTCCCTAAGATACTGCTGACTGTTATGTTTCATTTCTTTAAGTTTATCCAATTCCTTGTTATAACCGCTTTTAATCATTCTTCCTTCAGTCAGGAGTAAAGAGGGTTCCTCACGAATTGAATTTATAATCAGCTCTCTGACGGATTCAATTTTTATTATTATCTGAGAATCAAGATACCATTTATCTGAAATATTTTTTAATTCCGCCAACAAATTTGAAATAACAAGTACACTGTCAAGGCTCCTTTCCAGGGCAGCCAGATCTTTTGCATTTGCTTTATCCATTGCAATTTTAGATGATAACCTTTCTATATCCAATACCGATTTCAATTGATTTCTAACAGTATTTAAAAGAATCTGATCATGATAAAGGAAATCGATTACTGAATGTCTTATAGTTATATTCCCGATATTCCTTAAAGGTCTAAGTAACCATTTTTTAAGTTTTCTTGAACCCATTGTAGTTTTTGTTTTATCAAGAATGCTTATTAGTGTGAAGCTTTCAGTATTATCCTGTAAATTACGTATTATTTCAAGATTTTTCTGAGTTGCCTCATCCATTCCCATATAATCCATATCAGAATAGATGTTTATAGATTGTATGTGTGCCAGAAGACTTTTTGATGTACTGTCTATATACTCAAGAAGTACGGCAGCTGCAAGAATTTCCGGGCTTTTATTATGCAAACCGAAAGCTTTTAAATTTGCTGTACCAAATTGTTTAATCAATCTTAGAAAGGAACTTTCCAAATCATATTTCCAATCCGGATATCTGTTTATTAATAATCCTGGTTTCTCAGCAAGAAGACGTCTTATAACCGGATCTTCTTCCAATAACGATTCCTGTATAATAAGTTCCGATGGATTTAAACTAAATAGTTCTTTCTTTAACTTTCCGTCTCTACCTTCATAATCTATTGCTGTGGCTCCAAAATCTGCTGTAGATAGATCCAGATAAACAAATGAAATATAATTTCCGGTCCTTCCGATAGATATAATATAGTTATTATGATTTCCCTTAAGATAGTTTTCATCAATAACCGTCCCCGGGGTTATTACTTCGACAACTTCTCTGTCAACTATTCCTTTTCCTTTTTGCGGTTTGGAAGTTTGTTCACATATTGCAATTTTCTTTCCTGCATTTAAAAGTCTGGGAATGTAATTACCAGCCGCATGGTATGGTATTCCGCACATAGGAATACCATGTCTTGCAGTAAGGGTAATATTCAGCAACCTGGATACTTCATGTGCATCACTATCAAACATTTCGTAAAAATCCCCAAGACGATAGAACAGCACGGCGTCTCTATTCTGGGATTTAATTCTCCGATACTGAAGCATCATCGGAGTTATATCTGACATTTTTATTAGTTACCTGCAGATGCCCGTAGAATTAATCGTTCAATAACCTTTTCGGTTATATCAACTTCGTAATTGTAGTAGAGTATATTTGGATCTTTTTTCCTGAATATTATTGAAAACCCTTCGTTTTCTGCTATAAACTGGATAGTTTCTATAATCTCCCTGGAAAAACCTGAAGATGTAAGGAGATTTTCCTTTTTTGATGCTATTCTATCAGACATTATTTTATGATATTCCTGCAGGTACTGCTGTTTTTTCAAGATATCATCATCCAGTCTTAAGACCAGATTGTCATTATTTCTGTTTTCAGCATCAATTTTTTGTTCCTGGAGTTCCCGGATTTCATTCATTTTTGCATTAGTGCTTTCATCTACCCTCCTGGTAAGTTCATCTATCTCTCTCCAGGCTGTTGATTCCTTGAAATAATCGGAAACAATCTTTGTCAGATCTACAACACCTATCATTGTAAGTTTTTCTGCAAAGACAGATGTTGCCAGCAGTATTGTTATAGTACCAATAATCAATAATTTTCTGTTCATTTAAAACTCCTTAATTCAAATAAATCAGTCTTAAAAAAGGCCGAACTGAAACGCAATTACAAGCTGTACACCTGAATTGGGATCATCCGGATCTCTAAATATTTCGCCCGGCTGCCACTCAAAATTACCATCAGGAAATGAAAATCTCTTTGTGAAATATAGTCCTATAGGTAATCCGGGTATAGTAAATCTAATACCGGTTCCAAAGGAAAACATAAAGTCACTCAATTCCATAGCCTGGACTTTATTTAAATCCTGCCAAAAACCTGTGCCACTGAAAAATATGTCGCCCCAAAGTACATTCTCTGCTATAGGCATTCTAAGTTCGACCCAGTTATCCCACATAGCTTCTCCATCCTGTGAGAAAGGCCAGCCCCTGGCGATGTTCATTCCGTCTGTATAAAGCATATCCCCGGTAGTAGCATTCAAATTCCAATCCCAGACAGAGTCATCAGAATAATACTGTTTAAGAACAGCTGAGAATGAAGTATGTGCGGCAAATACTGTTTTAAAGTTATAACTGTCACTTACCGGAATATCAATAAGTTTAAGAAAGGCCTCTGCTTTTGACTGGGATTTAATATAATGAGTTTGACCTCCAAGAATTCCTCCTGCGTATGTTGTAAGCTGGTTTAGTACAAAGCCGCCTGTCGGATTCGTTACAAAATCCCGTTTATCCCATATAAGATTAATCCATAGTTTATTGTTAAAAAGCCAGTTGTCAAGATTGTTTCTTATAGCAGGATTAAACGGACGGTATTCTTCCGGGTCATAGCTGATACTATTCAATGATGAACTTACACCGGTTGCAGTTGTTAATCTTCCCAGGAAGGTATGAAATGTATAACCAGTATTCGCACCAAGAGAGAATTTCAGATTATCGTATTCCATCAGGTATGCGCTGTCTATTGTTTCTCCATTATCTACAGCAGCCTGCCATTCTTCATAGCTGTTATAGGGGTCCGGTGCTGCTGTATCATCAGAATTATATTCATCTTCTGTGAATCTGTCGGGCATTATATCCTGCATTATACCACTGTACAGCTGATGGGTGAATGAAAAATTTGCTCCCGCTGACCAGCGTTTACCCATAAGCCATTTTTCATTAAATCCGAGAATTACACTCTGTTTTATTGGGGAAAGCTCGGTCCCAATACTAAGTGTTTCACCTCGACCTCTAAAGTTATTCTCGTTCCATTTTAGAAAACCGGCAACAGGATATTCTCCGGCAGCACCTGTAAAAGTAACGCCGAATTGAATATCCGTATTCTTTCCTTCCTCAACATTGATTACCAGATCCATAAGCCCTTCCGCACTGCCATAGGGTGTCTCCGGTGCAACAGTGGAGAAAAGTCCAGTGTTATATAGATTCTGAATTCCTTCAATAACCTTTTGCTTGCTGAAAATATCACCTTCCGACAAAGGTATTTCTCTGTAAAGAACAAAATCCAGTGTTTTTACATTTCCTTTAATAATAATATTCTCAATGTGGGCCCTGCCTTTCTCTATAATATTTAAAGTATATGAGACAGTATGATTTTGCTCATCCCTTGTTTCCTTAAGCTGAATATCATTGTATATGTAACCATCATTGTAATAAAGATCGGACAGTCTGGCAAAATCCATATCAAATCTGGTTTTATTTATTAAATCACCTTGTTTATGATGAATTAGCAAAAGAAGTTCATCATCGCTAAAAAGCTGGTTTCCGGAAATATTTATTTCACCAAATGTCCACTGGTTTCCTTCATCAAAATAAAAAGTAAGACTAAGATAATTTCTACCATTTTTTGACTCAACAAATTCCCGTTTTACTTCTACAACCTTTGCATCAATATATCCACGGTCCCTGTAATAAGTTTCAAGTGCAAGTTTATCATTTTCCAATTTATTTTCCTGAAAAACACCTTTACTTAAAAGTGATTGTACCTTAATGGAAAGCTGGTCCTTGAGGTCCGAATCGGAAAATGCCTCATTACCTGAGAAAAAAATCTCTTTAATCCTGGTCTGGCTGCCTTCATCCACTGTAAAAGTCACTTTAACTGTGGAATCTTCCTGCTCAAGAACATCTGTTTCCACTGATACATCGGGATAGCCTTTAGCATAATAAAGATCAATAATACTGTCTTTATCATATTTCATCTTTGTTGTACTGAAAATATCATCGCGCTTAAGAAGTATTGCATCAAGAATATCACCCTTCCTGATCTTCTTATTTCCTGAAATGACCAATTCATCCACCAAAGGACGTTCTTCAACGGTAAAAATAACAATAACAGCATTTTTATCAGAATCTGCCGGTTCTGCTTCTGCGCTGAATTTTCTAAAAAAATCAAGAGCAAATAGTTTACTTTGTAAATCTTTATAGACTCCGGGAGAATACGGGATGCCGATAAATTGTGATGTAATCCCTTCCAGATCAGAGAGATCAATATGGTTTAGTCCCTCAAATTTTATTGCTTCAATAGGTTTTCCCATATACCATGGGCCTGTCGTTGTCGCTGTGGATTGAGCGGGTAGTAATCCCAGAATACTGAAGAAAAGCAGTAACAGCAATAATGTCTTACGCATAAGATCTCCTTTCTGACTAATAACGGATTCCAGATACCCGTTTTATATATTAATATGAATAGCCCCATGATAACTCAAGACTTGTGTTTTGAATACTTGACACAGGGTCGTCAAAGTCTGGTTTTACTGTAAATCCCAATAAAAATAAAGGGGTCTGCCACTCCATACTAACAGACGAATCAATAAATAATTCATTTGTGGCATATAACTGATCAGATTCAAGAATTTTCTGAGTACTAACCTCCAGTCTTGCCTGTAAGAATATATCATCTCCCAGGTATTTTCCCAAGTATAAAGAGGTATTATCCAGATATCTTCCAAAACTATTTGGATATATTTCCTGATTTGTTGTACCGGTATCAACAAATCTATCAATAAGTATATTCTGAATAACCCTGGTCCTTATGGAAAACAGGTCAAGTTTAAAAATATCTTTTACTTTCTTCTCAAAACTTCGTATAACACCAAACTGAGTTACTAAATCGCCGGTAAGAAGAAGTGCAGAAGATAGATCGATCTGTTCGTCACCTAATTGCATAAAAACACCTGTTCCCAAAATAGAAAATATTTCAATATCCGATAATGGAGGATTGGATTCAAAACGGGGAGAAAATTGACTTACAGGCATTTTATCAAGAATTAATGATATATTAACTACTTCCCCTTCATCATCTACTTCTCTTATCTGTGCTGTAAAATTCAGAAGAGGATCAAATTTAGTTTCATTTTCATTAAATATTAGTGATCCTTCAGAAAGATAAAAACTCTTCTGAAAGTAGTAAATACTTCCATACTTTATACCTATATCACCTTTTAAAGAATATGTTCCACTAAGTTTATCCATGGTAAAATTAAGTACTTGTCCTGTATCCGCAATGGCACGCAGGATAGGAAGTGTATTTGACGGCCAAAGAAACTGCACTCCCCGGCCAGTCGTAAATTTCATATTTGTAAATATTGAACCTGAACCGGATATATTCTCCTGTGAGATTGGACTAAGATTAATTATACAATCATTAACAAGCAGATCACTATTTATAGTAACACCATATTCATTATTAAGAATTTTCATATTTCCGGTAGCAAAACCATCTATATCAAGACCTATGTCTGGAATATTATAAACAATGTGCAGTCTGTCTTCCTCTAATGTTTCTATTATTAAAGCCCAGGAGCTCAGTATCCACTTACTGATACTTAAATTAAAACCGATATTTACAGTATCATCGCTTATCTTCAGATTTTCCGGTCCTATTGTCATAGTTTTATCTTTAAAAATTATTGATGTATCAAAAGGTGAAATATTTTCCGGTACCATAGGGACATTTCCAATAACATCCCTGGCATTAAGAATGCCGTCAAAATCAGGATCCTTAATAGATCCGGAGAGATTTAGGTGTCCAAAAGCAGTGCCGCCTGTAAATTCAACAAACTCCCCAATAGGAATAATATTGATAACAGGCACGTCTACTTCCAGATTTGTTATTGCAAGATCAATCAGACCATCAGTAACACTTCCATCAGCTTTACATCTAACAGGCAGCGGACCTTTTGAAATTATATTAAAACTTCCATTATCATTTATAGATCCTGAAATACTGCTTTTGGGACCACCCTTAAAACTTATTATCTTATCATCTCTTTCTATCTGGAAATCCCATGGGTCTGAAAACTTTGTGTCAATAAGAATGTTGCTGAATGAGAATAAAAGATTATAATTATTGGAAATTATTTCTGACAATTCAGGCCTTGAATTAAACTGAACAGTACTTCCCTCGATCTTCATGGAACTACTTAAATGTATTTTATTTATAAGACCAAGATATTCTGTCTCGAAGAAAATTTTACCTGTGTTCAGGTTATACATTCCATTGCCCTTTTGAAGGACCTGGCCCATATAGTTTAAGCGGAGATAATCCATTTGAAGCTGGTTTTCATGAAAATCTATTGAAGTTTCAATTTCAAGAGGAGAAGAGTTGAACTCTCCGTTTTCCAGTTGAAGTGTCAAACTTATATCCGGTTCAGATATTGAACCGTCAACAAGAAGTTCACCATTAAGATATCCTGAAAGAGGAACATTATTAAAACGGTTTAAAGGGGCATTATTAAAAGCTGATTTGAAAAATATTTCTTTATTCAACAGGCTTAATGTCCCTTCGTATAGCTCTTCCTCAACCGAGTGTAAGCTGAAAGTACCCTCCAATTCTCTATTTCCAAAAAAATTATAAGTGAAATCTGCTGATCCGCTAAGGGAAGATAAAATATCCGAGTAGTTAATTGAAGTCAGACTGATTTTATTTTCTGAAATATAACCGCCAAGGTTTAGAGAATTTTCTGTTATCAGACCCGGAATATTATCAATACCCAAACTGTTGATTACTGCTTTCCAATCCCTGTAGTTATTGAAGTATCCTTCAACATCCAAACTTATTCTGGAAATATTCATATCTGCAGGAACAGGGAAATCTTTCATTATCAGTCTGAACTCCGAGATATTCCCCACACTGAACAAGCTCCCCTGCAGACCGTACATTCCATTGAAAAAAATACCAGTACCAGGGTAATATTTAATATTTACAGTATATGGAAGTTCTTCATAAAGAGAATCAATATCAACAACTATAGACCTATTTGACAATTTCCCTTTTATTGTACCGTTAAGATTTTTATTATTCCAGTTTACAAATATATTATTGATCTCTACAGATTCATTATTCCCAAAAGCAGAAAAATCTATTTTATCACCCTGTTCAGAAGATATGTGAATTTGAGGTGCAGAAACAGAATATTGCTCAAAATCTGTTGAAATAAACAATTCTGTATTAAGGTCCATCTTGGGAATGTCATCAAGGTAAGATACAAATTTTGCTGGTAGAATATTTATCAGTGATTTTATAGGAGTATTTATTATGTTAATGGACATGTTTACAAAAAAATCAGGATTATATTGAAAATTTCCATCAATTGAGATTATGTCTTCCTGCAGCAAAGAATAATTATTAGGATTTAAAAGGCTGAAAGAGAGATTAAAATCTATATCATTCTCAAAGAAAACCGTATTTGACTGAAAATTGAATAAATTGACATTGTTAATTTTAATATTTTTTCCCAGGATAGACAGATTGTTATCTTTACTTTTTATAATAATATCAGCATTTATTTTAGTAGTATCCAAATTGTAGGAAAGGTATAAATTCCCTGAAGGAAGAAAATGTTCAAAATCTATTCCTCCTTTGAAAGATATTAATCCATCCCTGGTAGATGCTTTTAATTTTGAAAAAACAACTCCTTTACTATCTCCTGTCAGGGCCGTAATGGCTGTAACCTGTACAGGAAGCATTGGATTATTGGTTATTGCTTCCAAATCAGCAGAATAGGAGTAATCTTCCGAATCAAGTAGATATTTAAATTCTGCAGTTCCTGTAATTGAAGTACCCAGCCATCTTAAAATAGAAGGATCAATATTTTTTGGATTAAAATAATCCAGTGGAATGAAATTTTCACTGGTAAAATTTCCTGTTACCTGCCGATTAATAGTTGAATAGATCAGTCTAAGATCAAGAGGTCTTGCATCTGAAACCTTTCTAATGTCAAATTCTCCGTCCCTGTAAGATATCTGAAGAGAAAGTTTATCAATACTGACACTGTTGGTATCTATGGATTTCAAGGAAATTCGTGTATTAAAAAGATCCAGATTATCTGACAGTAAACCGGAAAGTAAAAATTTTGCGCTGCCGGCTGCAAACTTAAATTGATCTATATCTGTTTTTAGAGTTCCCCTGATATTATATTTAAATTGTTCATCAATATGATTCAAATTAAAAAATAACCTGGAGAATTGAATAGATTCTGTACCTTTTATTAGTTTAATCTTAAGATTTCTGCCGTTTATTGTTAAATCAGGGAAATTCCTGGTAGTTTTTTCATTTTTCCTGTCCATACTGAAAAGATTAAATAGTTCCCGGTCCTCATCATAGTTAAAAGTAAATTCAGATTTAACAATTCTAATCTCTTTTAGTGAATTAAGTGCATTACCTGACAGGATTTCAAATAAATTGTAATAAATTCTTATACGATTAATATTAATAAGTTCCCTGTCATTTTCAATTATTGATAAGTCTCTAAACTCCATGTACAGAAAAAGTGATGGTGATATGCTTGAATAGCTGATTTTACGGTCCAATTTTTTTTCTATAATACTAATAGTTTGCTTTTTAATTTCAAATATACGCCTGTCTACTCTTTTCTGCACAGGTATAAGTATTAATATTGTTATTAATATAAGCAAAAAGAAAAGAGACGCCTGCAGTATATTTATTTGTTTAGTATTAAGTTTCAGAACAGGACCCCGTTAACATTTTAATAGTTGCAAGTTTACATAAGATTATCTCAATAACCTTGTTTTTTCAATCTATACAGTATAATAATAGATCGGAAGATTTGGGGATAAAAAATATGAGTAAAACAGAGATAATCAATAATTTTATAGTGTTTGAAGGTCTGGACGGAGCCGGTACTACTACTCAGGCCAATTTACTTGAAAAGATGTATAGTTCTGTAAATATGAGATGCTTTAACAGCTGTGAACCCACAAAGGGATTTATAGGGAAAGCAATAAGAGAGGTCCTTTCCGGTGATATACAAGTTGCATCAGGTACAATTGCAAAGCTGTTTGTAAGTGACAGGCATGAACATCTATACAACCCTGATGATGGAATAATTAGCAGGTGCAGTGCTGGAGAAATTGTAATATCTGACAGATACATGTTTTCATCCCTTGCCTATCAGTCTCTGGATTATGGATTTGACAGGGTAATGGAATTGAACAATTCATTTCCCCTGCCTGAACAACTCTTTTTTCTGGATGTACCGGCAGAAATTTGCCAAAAGAGACTTTCTTCCAGAGATCTTATTGAAATATATGAAGATCATGTCCTGCAGGAAAGCATATTAAACAACTACAGGAAATCATTGGATATATACTCAAATTCGGAGATGAATATTCATATTCTTGATGGTACGAAAGATAAGTATGAACTTGGAAAAATAATATGGAGAATATTAAATCCTGGTCCGATAAGTTAAGTGTGAAGCGATTTATAATAGTATTACTACTGTTCCTGGTTCTGACTCATGCTCAGCTCTGGTCATATAAAATATTATATGCAGAACAGTACTATAAGCTCTATCATCAGCATCTTTATCAGTACCCTGAAGATTTTAATGGTAATATATGGTATCTGGAACGTGCCTTAAGCCGTCCCTTTGTAAATCCGCTTAATGCTCTTACTCAAATTAAAGATCAGAGTGTATGGGAAAGGTATAGATATCTGTTCTATATGCATGTCAATCTAAAATTGGTTGAACAGTACAGGCATCTTGGGAGCAAGTACGATAAGCGCGCAGCCTACTTCTTTAATGAACCCTGGAAAGAGCAAAACCTTAAAAGCCTGGATATAGCCGAAAGTTATTATATATCAGCAGAGTACTACTGGAATGAAGCACTAACCTGGCTGGAAAAACTAAATGAAATAGATTATTTTTTCCTTTCTGATATACAAAACTGGGAAGATGAAAGATTCAGGATAATTACAGGGGACCTCGATTATAAAGAGATACTTGCAATGGATCTGAAACATCTTAAGAAAGTCAGAGCTGATTTTCTGGCAATGGATGAGAATACCTATTAATCTTAAGGGCGTTTCCCGTTGTATGGGCGAATATGGAATTCGCCCATACAACGGGACCTGGCTTTTCGGGGGTCCCGTTTGTTTTCGTTGTAGGGAC
>DAOWMA010000340.1 GCA_030643345.1 Spirochaetaceae bacterium | reverse complement strand
TATTACAAGCACCGGCAAAAGGTACAACAATCGTCGGGTTCCTGAAAACCATTTTCCCATCCATTTTACATAACTATAAGAGATTTTTATTGATCAGAGAAGTTACTGGAAAACCGCTCCCTATATTTATATCATCTATTATGCTTACTGGTATAGCTCCCATACTTGTACTTGTAATAAAAATCTCATCAAAAATGTTCTGTTTAATATCAGAAAGATATATTTTTTGTAAGTCTATAAAAAAACCGAGGTCCCCTGCTGCATCAAGAGTGTGTTTTCGAGTAACCCCAAAGAGCACATCGTTTTCAGATGTCATTATTGTATTCCCTTTGACAGCAAAAAGATTACTTCTCGAACCCTCCAGAGCATATCCGGCCCTATCAACAAGAATTGCATCTAATGCTCCTGCTGTAAGTGCTTCCCTTGAAGCCATATAGTTAAGAAGAAGACAGTTAGACTTTGCATGAGGGAAAATTCTTTCTCCAGCATAGCTGATAACCTTAACTCCGTCAGTATAATATTTCTGAGGATAAACTGGAAGCTCTGTTGTAAAGGAGAAAAGTGAAGGATTTTTTCCGCCAATAAGCTGAAGCTTAAGGGAAACGTCTCTGTCCCCGTTAGCCTTTATGAGTCTATCCAAACTGACAGCAACATCGTCTACCTTGAAATTGTGGTCCAGTTTAAGAATTCTTGCAGACTCAAAGAGCCGGGCAAGATGGTCCATCACATGCTTAACTTTTCCATCCTGGACCTTTAGAGATTCATATACACCAAAACTAGAAAACAGTTCCCGTTGAGTAACAGGAATAACAGCATCCTTTTCTTCTATCAGCTCCATATTTTTTAATGCATATTTACCTTGTTTCCCATCTCCCATATCCATTTTACTTATCTCCTTCCACCCCCTTTATAACACTTATTTCATTAAACTATAATCCGCATTTAATAATTTTTAATTTTTTTATCTCTATACTTGACAATATAGTTATTATTGTTTAGTTTTTGTGAAAGATGGTCATTAGTTCACTTTATTATAATTTTTATTGTGAATAATTACTATTTAAAGACTAAATAATATTTCTTACAAAAAGGAGTTTGCTAGTGGATGAACAAAAATCGACAGGTATTCAGCGATCGTCTACCCATACAAGACGAACACGTAAAAAGAAAAAAAACCAGCTTCCTTTTGGAATTGCTGTAGTTCTTTTAGCTGTAATGTTTGGTATTCTACTGGGACACAAAAACCCGGGAATGCCGATTTTCTGGATAACAGGTTTAGCTTTTGGTTATATTCTTCAAAGATCCAGATTCTGTTTTACAGCATCCATGCGGGACCCGTTTTTAACGGGAAGT
This sequence comes from Spirochaetaceae bacterium, assembly GCA_030643345.1. Taxonomy (GTDB): domain Bacteria; phylum Spirochaetota; class Spirochaetia; order B11-G9; family B11-G9; genus JAJRQE01. The sequence goes on along the minus strand of DAOWMA010000340.1, from coordinate 1,839 downwards.
ACAAGCCTGACGAGAACTGTCCTTACAGCTTTTGCAATAACAACAATTGGATTCGCAGCAATTAAGTATGGGGCCTATGTGAAAGGACTGCCAATACCCGGTCAAAGCTATGTCGTACCAGTAAGTCTTGCCACTGCCGCGGGTGCTTTCATGTTTGGTGTTGGAATGGTCATCGCCGGTGGATGTGCATCCGGAACTCTAATGAGGGTTGGAGAAGGATTTTCAATGCAGATTATCTCATTATTCTTCTTCATTGTTGGAAGCCTGTGGGGAGCACATGACTTTGGTTGGTGGAAACTCAATGTAATTCTTAAGGGAAAAGCAATATTCCTTCCGGATATTTTCGGGTGGATTGGCGCCGTTATAATTCAACTTTTAATTATTGCTTTGCTGTGGATAGCAGCAGACAAATGGGAAAACAGAAAAAATTTAGCTTAGTCGAAAAGGAGAGACAAAATGAAAGAAGTAGAACTGGATTGTTTAGGTGAAGCATGTCCTATACCACTGGTAAAGGCAGAAAACAAGCTTAAAGAGATGGAGATTGGCGATGTTCTTATAGTTCAGATCGATCATAGCTGTGCTATGAAAAACGTACCTGAATGGGCCCGAAAAGAGGGACATAACGTTGAGATCGAAGAAATCGATGATGGTGAATGGGAAATTATTATCGAAAAAGTTAAATAATTTCAGGGGGTAAAATATTTTGGATATTAAAAAGAATAAATATTACAAGCTCTGGATCAAGGATGCGTGGCCCTATATTACAGGTGCAGTACTTTTATCCCTTTTCCAGATAGTAACCCTGGCAACAACCGGAAACCCCTGGGGGGTTTCAGGAATACTGGCAAACTGGGGCGCATGGCTGTACGAAACTGCCGGAGGATCTGTAGATAAATGGTACTACTTTTCCAGTGAAGGTGCCCGGAGAACTCTTGAAAACGGCTTTATGAATCACGGTGGCAGTTTAAGAAACCTTGGAATAATAATCGGTGCGCTGGCAGCCACACTGCTGTCATCCGGGTTCAAATTTAAAAAAATTAAATCCTGGAAACAAATTATAGCCGCAACACTGGGCGGTTTACTAATGGGTTACGGTGCCAGAATCGGGTTTGGGTGTAACATTGGAGCTTTATTCAGCGGAATAGCATCATTGTCACTCTCAGGTTGGGTTTATGCACTATTCCTTTTCCTGGGCGCAATAATCGGCAGCAAACTGCTGGTTAAATATTTTATGTAGCGGAGTAAGAAATGAGAGAAAAAAAACGGGAACAGTACGATGTTGTCATAATTGGCGGAGGCGCCGCCGGATTAACAGCAGGAATATACTGCGGAAGAGCACAGCTGAAAACTTTAATTATTGAGAAAGCTCTTGTAGGAGGTCTTGCAACCTACACTAATGAAATAGAAAATTACCCCGGATTTCCTGAAGGAACCAATGGACTTGATCTGATGAATCTTTATCAAAAACAAGCCAAAAAATTCGGAGTTATTTTCAAACTTACAGATGTTAAAGAAGTTAGATTGGACAGGACTAAAAAAGAAGTTGAAACATTCAGAAATATCTTTGAAGCAAAAGCTGTAATTGTAGCATCCGGAGGCAGACCAAGAATTACCAGGGCAAAAAACGAGGAAAATTACCTTTTTGATAAGGGTATATCCTTCTGTGCCACTTGTGATGCTGCGGCTAATACAGGAAAAACAGTAATGGTTATAGGAAGCGGAGATGCAGCTATTGAAGAAGGTATGTTTCTTACCAAATTTGCATCAAAAGTTATTGTTTCAGTTATTCACGATGAAGGGGAAATGGACTGTAACGAAATTGCAAAAGCCCAGGCCCTT
>DAOWMA010000324.1 GCA_030643345.1 Spirochaetaceae bacterium | reverse complement strand
ATTATGCCTTCATCCTGGAAAACAACGGACTCTTCCACAAAATCAAAATTATTAATTATTGCTTCTATTGCTTCCGGATAGATGTTCTCTCCACTTGCTCCCAGCATCATGGTTTTAACTCTTCCCTTAATATAGAGATAATCGTTCTTATCAAAAATTCCAAGGTCTCCTGTTCTGAACCAGCCGTCTTCAGATAGAACCTCTGCTGTTTTTTCCGGAGCTTTGTAGTAACCCTTCATAACATTAGGACCTTTGTAGAGTATCTCTCCCTCTCCTGTTTCCGGATGGGGATTATCAATCTTTACTTCACCCCCCTCTATGACTGTTCCGGTTGCAGTAAATCGGGAGTTTCCTGCATTTGATCCGGCAATAAGGGGGGAGGTCTCTGTTAAGCCGTAACCGATTGCGTAAGGGAATTTAGCATCTTTTAGAAATCTTTCAACATCATCAGCGAGACCGGCCCCTCCAATCCCGAAGAAAAACAAGCGGTTACCAAACGTTTTCATAAGTTTTTTACCAGCCAGTCTGGCTACAAGGGAGTGGGTAGGTGGAAAGTGAAACAGTATTCGAAGAAATGCTTTTTTCTCAATAGCCGGGAGAACACTCTGACGTACAATTTTCTCTATTAAAAGCGGTACAGAGAGCATTAAATGAGGTCTGATTTTCTTTAATGCAGGAAGCAGCACACTGGCAGATGGTGGTTTTCGCAGATAATATACGCAAGCCCCTGAGGAAAAAGGTATTATAAACCCTAAGGTACATTCATAGCTGTGAGAGAGGGGTAGTATTGATACCATTGTGTGACCTGGTTTCATATTTGCAATTTTGCTTGCTGAAACTGCATTTGAACAGATATTTTTGTGGGTCAGCATTACACCTTTGGAGCTTCCCGTAGTTCCGGCTGTGTAAATAATAACAGCAAGGTCCTCTTCTTCAGCTTTAATAACTGGTATTTGCATATCATTTTTATAAAAATAATCCAGTTTCTTCTCTTTTAATTCAGAAACTGATATATCAGGAGGAATTACAGTAAAATTATCAAGAAGAATAAATTCGTAGTCTTTTCCTGTGTTTATATTCTGAACTTTTTCAAATATTTTTCCGGATACAAAGACAATCTTTGCCCCTGAATGTTCCAGGATATTCTGAATTTCCTGGGGATGAAAATCAGGGAGAATAGGAACAATAATAGCCCCTGCCAAACTTATTCCAAAGTATGTAACACCCCAGTTGGGCATATTTTCAGATAAAATAGCAACTTTATCTCCATTTTTAATATTCCTTGCAGTCAGAAAGGCAGCAACCCTATCTGCAGCTTCTCCAACAGCAGTAAATGTAAGGGGACCTTCATTAACAAAGGATAAAGCAGGGGTGTTATTATATAATTCAACACTTCTTTTAATTATGTTTGTAAGTGTCAATTTTTCAGTATTTTCCATTATTGGTACCTCGATTTGCATAGTAGCATAAATATGCTTTAATAGTAATAAAGAATTTAATTTTCCTATACCCATTCCGTAGAAAAATTAAAGTCAGTAGTAGCTGTTTCTCCAGGTTCGGCATTTCTGTAATCAAAACAGGCAGATGTGTTCCCGATATTTGGTATTTTAATAACTTTGTACCCATAGATGGAATTTAGCCCGATTTCTGAATTTTTCTTTACAAAAAACTTAACTCCATGACTATCTGCAATTTCTCCTTCAACATCAATATTGGCCCTGCTTGTAAATATATGAGGTCTTCCATATCTGTAAACTTCAACAGGAAGAGGTGAAAAGTATACAAGATTTATAAGAGCTTCTTTCTCCAGTTCGATCCATCCCTGAATTTTCTCTACTCCCATCTCCAGTAGTTGTCTTGCAGCAAAGGAATTGCTTACAGGCAGAGGGTAGGCTGCTGTTATAGAAATACCTTTGTATCCCTTCAGGAGAGAAATCTGGAACATGGAACTTACTCTAAACCTTCTTATTCCTGCTTCATAAGCTTTATCTATACCTGATTTTATTTTTTCCAGAGTAAATTCATTTACAAAATAGGGAAGAATAATTTCATCACACTTGTTTGTGTAAGATTCCAGAGGCATTACATGAATTGCACTGCTAAGTTTAGAACTTCTGGCCCTGGTTTTTCCTGAAGACTGTTTTCCGGGATCTGTAATATAAACATCCCTGCATGGTTTATTTTCTTCATTCTGCCCCATTGCACTGCTATGGATTTTCATAAACTCAAATATCTCGTCATCTGTTTTTGATTTATCTGTCAGACTTAATAACTTATCTGCTCTTGCTTCCCAGAACTCCCGTCTTATTTTTTTTAATGTGCTGGCTGGTAAAAATAAATTGCCCGTTATTTTAACATCTATATTCCCTGTTTTTATCATTTTCTCTTTGGTAGATATAAAACTTGCCTGAATGGTTTCGTCTGATAAACTGTGCTTTGATGCAGGTTCAATTTTAATTTTCCTTATCCAGCTTTCAAATTGAGGATGTTGGGGTAAATCAATTTTAAATCCCGACGGGTTTATTTCTATTTTGAGATCAACTATTTCAGGACTAATATATTCAGGAAGATTTTTAATATTACCTGCTGGTTTTTGTGGTGTATCACCTACTTTGTAAACGAGACTTCCGGTCTGAAGGGGCTGATTAAAGGCAATAAAAACTGTGTCCCCTTTTTGGGCCCTATTAATTTTCTCACTTCTCCTGTTCATAACTGTAATAGTCATCTGCGGGCCTTCGTCACCGGATTTTGGTTGAATACGAATTCTATCTCCTTTTTTAAGATCTCTTGATATTTTAATAGTAAAACCCCGGGGGCTGGTGCCAATAACTTCTGCACTTAACATACCGGAAACACCAGGTGATTTATAATTAATTAAGTTTTCCATACTTTCTTTAGTATAAAATCCACTGGACCATTTTCTTCCTGGGCTTCCGGAAAGAATCATCTTTGCCTGTCCAAGAATTTCTGAACTTACTTTATCCCGACTATCTCCATCTCCTGCTGCATCAAGGACCAGTCGGTATGCCGTTACAGCTCTTTTAACGTAATCTGCTTTTTTAAGCCTTCCTTCAATTTTTACAGAACTTACACCTGCATTTATCAACTCCGGAATAAGATCGAGAGTATAAAGATCGTCAGGAGAAAAGAAAAAACCATTTTTACCGTCTTTGCTGTGATATCTCCGCCGGCAGGGTTGTTTGCATCTTCCTCTGTTTCCACTCCAGCCTCCTATGGAAGATGAAAAAAGACAGTTACCTGAGAGTGAACTGCAAAGTGCACCGTGGGCAAAAACTTCTACTTCAATAGCAGAACGTTTTATAAT
>DAOWMA010000158.1 GCA_030643345.1 Spirochaetaceae bacterium | reverse complement strand
TGAAGATATTGTCTCTCCCTATTATGCCAGTAAAGATTATTCAGCTATAAATACTTCTGCTCTGAATTCAGATCTTAGAGAGGCCTTTCTTTATTCAGAGGAATTTACTAAAGATGAACTTGGAAAACTTAGTGAAGAAAAGTTGATAACCCGAATAACAGAAACCCTGGAAAGCGAACTGGAGGGCAAAATCCAGAGAGTTGGTCAAAAACAGTTTAATGAGTTCATTAAATATCAATATTTAAGAAATATTGATAACAGATGGCAGGACCATCTTGAGTCTCTGGAAGAACTAAGAGAAGCTGTATATTTAAGGACTTATGCTCAGAAAAATCCCCTTTTGGAGTATAAGCTTGAGGGTTTCGATATTTTTGATAAACTTCTGTATGAAATAAAAACCAATATTGCCAGGATGGTCACCAAGGTCCAAATTTCCGAAGCGCCGGCAGAAAGATACAGGACAGGGAGAAGCCAGGGTTCTACTGAAAGTCATGGCGATATAAATCAGTTTACCAATAGTCAGAATTCCAGCAGGAATTCTGCATCCACACCGGAAAATGCCCAGGTAAGAAGAACAACTCCAAAAGTAGGAAGAAATGATCCATGCCCCTGCGGAAGCGGAAAAAAATACAAGCACTGTTGTGGGAGATAGGAAAAGAAGGTTGTAAGGCTGAAACTATCTATAAAGATATCCGTTTAGGGGATCAACAGGCACATTATTCTTATAAAGGGAGAAGTGAAGATGTGTTCCGGTACTCCGGCCAGTACTTCCCATTTTCCCGATCTTTTGTCCCTGACTGACTCTCTGCCCTTTTCTAACCAAAATTGTACTAAGGTGGCCATAGAGGGACTGAAATCCACGATCGTGCCTGATAACAACGTAATTGCCATAGCCCAAAGGTTGATTACCAATAACTACCACAGTTCCAGCCATAGTTGATTTAACACTAGTCCCATTGCGATTGGCAATATCTATGCCATAATGCATTCTGCGAACACCAGTAAACGGATCAGACCTGTAGCCAAAGGGTGATGAAAGCCTGCCGATAGTAGGATAGAGGAAAAGGGTCCCTGTTGCTTTTTTGTAATCATATTCGCTTATCTTCGCACCGGGAATAAACAGCTGATCTCCGACGGATATTATTTCCGAATCCAGATTATTCGCATCCAGAATATTGTTTAGTGGAATTTCATGTTTTTCAGCAATAGATTCCAAAGAGTCTCCATTTCTTACAATATAGGGCATTCCATCAATATCCGGAATTTTTAAATTGGCACCAATCCATATACGCCTTACATCCTGTATATTGTTATAACTGATCAGTGTACCGACATCAATTTTATATTGTTTTGATATCCCCGAAAGGGTGTCACCCTCTTTAATCTGATAATCGAATGATTTTACAGTAGATATTATTGAACTTTCCTGAATGTACGGGTTACCGGATCCCATACCTGTAAATTCGGAAGATGCATATTCCAGCAAAGAACTATCTATTACAAGATTATCTCCAGGAAGAGGAAATGATTTATCGCGTAAAACCTGTTTATTCAGATATTCTGTTAAGGAAAACAGAACTGATCCCAGCAATAATATGATCATGGAAAAAAACATAAGTTTCCCTCCAGGATCCATCACTTTATAAAATTTAACAGTTTTTCTATAAAGATAATTAAATCCTTTGCCCTTTACGCTTTTTCGAATACTAATTTGCTGTCTTGTGTTTAAGTTTATCATAATGTACTCTGTATATCGACAATTATTAACCATCATATTACTATAAATGAACTACAAAAACTTAAGGAAAGCTTTTTGCGGTGTCATCAGTTTCACCACAAAAAGCATCAGAGGATACTGATGCCTGCCAGGATAAACCGTTTTGCAATATTTTCTATTTTTACTTCTATTTTTGTTCTTTTAATAATTTGGAAATATGTAGATATTATGCTTATCTCGCCCACCCCGAATTTCAGGGTAACAGGACCTGCTCAAATAATAGAAAGAGGTCCTATTCTTGATCGTAATGGACGAATACTTGCTATTCAAACCCAAATGGATTCTGTTACTGCATGGATGCCGAATGTAACAGAAAAGGAAAAGGCATCAGGAATCATTGCAGAGGCCCTGAACATGAATTCAGATCTGCTTCTGGAAAAATTTGAGAACAACAGTGGTTTTATCTATATAAAACGGAAAATCTCCCCTACAGAAAGTACCCGTATTAGAAATCTTATTAATGAAAGTATTATTCCAGGTATCTCTTTGGAACCGGAATATGGAAGGAATTATCCTGAACAGAATTTAACATCCCATCTTACTGGTTTTACAGGTATAGATAATACAGGACTGGATGGAATAGAGCTTACATACAATGATATTCTTGCTCCAAAACCTGATACAGATGATGAAATAATTTATGGTAATCAGATATTTCTGACTATAGACCTTAATATTCAGTATTTTTCCAGAAAACTGGCAGAAAAAGCCTATAATGAATATGATGCTGATTCTGTGATGGTTCTGGTAATGGATGCTAAAAATGGTGATTTCCTAAGTTGGGTTTCAATGCCGGACTATGATCCAAATACGTTTGGATTAGCAAGTTCCAGGGAAAAAAACAATTTACCGGTTACTTATGCGTATGAACCTGGTTCTGTATTCAAAATATTCAGTCTCTCAGCAGAGATGGAAATAGGCGGGATTTCGCCTAACAGCCACTTTTATTGTGATGGGTTTTATGAACACCAGTTTCCTAACGATGAGACAGTTAAAATAAACTGTCTGGGAGTTCACGGTGATGTGAGTGTTCAGGATATAATTAAATATTCATGTAATTCAGGGGCTGCCTACGCATCAGATACTGTTTCGAAGAAAGACTTCTACAATAAATTGAATTCTTTTGGATTCAACAGCCGTACAGGCCTTGCATTTACTGGTGAAACTGTCGGTATCCTTAAAAAACCTGAAGACTGGTCAGGGAGATCAAAACCAACTATAGCTATAGGACAGGAAATATCAGTATCCGCTGTACAGATGATTACAGCAGCTACAATTCTTACAAATCAGGGGACTCTTTTACAACCCCATATTATAGATAAAATAGTTTCCCCCGAAGGAAAGCTTATAAAAAATTTCATGCGGGAACCAGTCAGGCACGTAATAAAACCTGAAATTGCCAAAGCTATGCTTCTTATGATGGAAACCGCTACAGAATCAGGAGGAACTGCCAGAAGAACTGCAATTGAGGGGCTACGAATATCAGCAAAAACAGGAACTGCCCAGAAAATTGATCCGAACACTGGAAAGTACTCAACCAGTTCTTTTGTTGCTTCTACACTTGCAATTTTTCCAACAGATGATCCGGAAGTTATTATATATATTGTTATTGATACACCAAAGGGTGATGAATTCTACGGTGGTCGTATTGTAACTCCAATTATTAAAGAACTTACAGAAGAACTTGTCAGATACCTTGATATTAAAATGAAATCTGATACTGTCATTAATCACTCTGGTATTATTAAATTGTCTGAATCAAAGAAACTTGAACCTGGGGAATATCTCCCTGATTTGACAGGTTTATCAAAAAGAGAAATTCTTCCTTTGATAGCACTTCCTGAAATATCTGTCACAATTGATGGTGAGGGGTGGGTTGTTAATCAGAATCCTGAACCTGGAACACAAATTGTCAAAGGCATGACTATTCACCTGGAGTTGGAGTGAGTTTTTACCAGAAGAATATCAATACCATATGTTTACAATATCCTGCTTTCAAAAAGGATATTCTGAATAAATACAACAAATCAACGGACATGATTATCTCTAATAGCAGATCGGGACTGCCTACTGCCGTAACAGGCAAAAAATTTATTCACTCTAATCATGAACCGGTAAAAGAGGCTGAAAAACTTGTATTATCAGCGATTTCAGCAAAAAGTGCTGCCTGTATAATTGAAGGTTTTGGACTTGGATATTATGTTGAAGCAGTTCTGAAACTAAAACCGGGAATTCCTGTTGTAATAGTAGAACCCTCTGCAGAAAGGTTCCTTAAATCTTTGGAATCCAGAAACCTGAGTAATATTTTCACTTCTCCTTCAGTAAGTCTTTTAGTTGCCAATAAAAGTGACTCTATCCGAATGCTGCTGCCGGGTCTGCCAAAGGGGAATATAGAACTAATTAAGAATAGGGCATTGTATGAACTTGATTATGAATACTATAAAGAAATTGATAGAATAGTTCACCATTTTGTTTCAAGGAAAGAGGTTAATACAGCGACACTGAAGAAATTTGGCAAACTATGGGTTAGAAATCTTATTAACAACCTGAATGAACTGCCATTGGCAAATGATGTGGGTAATTTAACAGGTCTTTTTGGTAATTTCCCGGTATTACTTCTGGCTGCAGGACCTTCTTTGGATAATGTATTACCCCTTATGGAAGAACTTCAAAAACGATTTATAATAGTAGCCGTCGATACCTCAGCAGCCGTTCTTATAGAAAGAGGTTTTCTTCCGGATTTTACAGTTGTTGTTGACCCTCAGTACTGGAATACCAGACATCTGGACAGAATAAATTTGAGTAAAACTATATTGGTGTCAGAATCCTCCACCAATCCCGGGATATTCAGAAAAAATCATAAAAAAATGTTCTTTTGCGGATCTTTATTTCCTTTGGGCATTTTTATCGAAAAATATGGAGGCAGCAAAAAACGACTTGGAGCAGGTGGTTCTGTTGCTACAACAGCATGGGATTTTTGTCGTTTAATCAGTTCCGGTCATCTGTTTTGCGGAGGTCTTGATTTAGGGTTTCCTGAAAATAAAACCCATTTCCACGGCAGCTTTTTTGAAGAAAGATTTCATACATTAACTTCGAGAATTACCCCATCTGAAGATTATACCTATAAAGCTGTAAGTAGTGGGGACCCTTTTAAAAAAGAGAACAATACAGGAACTTATACCCTCACAGACAGTCGTCTAAGTATCTACATTCAGTGGTTCGAAGAACAGATAGAAATCAATAAGATAAAAAATATATGGAATATCTCTCCTCTGGGTATAAAAATTAAAGGGATGAACTTTCAGGATATTGATATACTACTGAACTATCCTGAGATACGGGGAAAAATTGATAATATAAGTAAAAAAATAAAGACAAACTCTCCGGATACAATAAAAAGAACTAAGAAATCTCTTATTCAGGGAACAAACATCCTGAAAAATGAACTGGAAAGACTTTCAACCCTGTCAGATAAGGGAATTTCACTGATACTGGAATATAACAGTAAGAAACAGGAAAATATCTCGATTCAAATGCTACTGGAAGGTCTGAATAAAATAGATAATCAGATTATGGAGTCCAATTCAAAAGAGATTACCTCATTTCTCCTGCAGCCAATAATTGATGAGGTAACGGGAAAAGATGGTGCAGAAACTTTTGATGAAGGAATAACCGACTCTAAAAAGCTGTATTCAAGAATTAAAGAATCTACAGATTTTCACCTTTCTCTTGTTTTATCCTATCTTCAAAACTACGATAATTAACACTCAAGATTAACACCATATATCCGAAACTATACTTAAGGCCATTACATTAAAACAATGACCCCAATTAGATATAACGGTATGCTTACTACGTCCAGGCATACCGTTTTTTT
>DAOWMA010000320.1 GCA_030643345.1 Spirochaetaceae bacterium | reverse complement strand
GGCAATTTTATATTCACCGCCCATTAGTAAATTTACAGATTCCAGTGAGTAGGTAGAGAAAGTAGTAAATGCTCCCAAAAAACCAACTGTTATCATGGATTTATAGTGAACAGAAATAACAAGATCATTGAAAAGTGAAAAAAGCAGCCCTATTAGAAATGCCCCCATAACATTTACAACCAAAGTACCATAGGGGAAAATACTGACAGACAGCATATTAACACCTTTTGAAATCAGATATCTGGACACTGCACCGGCACTTCCGCCTATGGCTATAAAAACCAATTGATACATCTAGAAATCAATTAGCTCTACATCAAAAATTAAAAAACTGTCTGGTGGAATAACTCCAGAATACCCCTTTTTTCCATAACCAAGTTCCGGTGGAATTATAAGAGTTCTTTTTTCACCTTTTTTCATAGTCTGAAGAGCCTCATTCCAACCTTCAATTACCTGACCAATGGCAAATTCTGCCGGTTCACCCCTTTTAACAGAACTGTCAAACTCTTTACCATTTAACAGTGTGCCGGCATAATGAACAGTTACTTTTGTTCCCATACCGGGACTTTTATCCCCGGAACCCTCTGTAAGAACAATATAGCGCAAACCACTTTTAGTTATTGTCGCATCAGGATATCTGTTCTTAATCTCTGTAATAACACCAGCTGCTTTTTTTTTTACTTCAGTTGCAGCTTTACTACCTATCTGTTCAACCATTTCCTCAAAACTTTCTCTGGTAACAACAAAAGCTTCAGCGACCGCACCCTTTCGATGGACTCTGACTGATTCTATCCTGTCACCCTGCTTAATAGAATTAACAACATTCATATTTCCTACTACTTTTCCAAAAACTGTATGTTTATCATCCAGCCAGGGAGTCTCAACATGGGTAATAAAAAATTGGCTGCCATTAGTAGCAGGTCCGCTGTTAGCCATTGAAAGTATACCGGGTGTATTATGCCTAAGTGATGCATCAAACTCATCCGGGAAGCTATAACCCGGACCACCGGTACCAGTACCGAGAGGGCATCCTCCCTGAATCATAAAATTATCAAGGACCCTGTGAAAATTCAAACCATCGTAGAAGGGTCCATCTTCCTCTTCCCTGTTAAGAGGACCTTCAATAAGTCCTACAAAGTTAGAAACCGTCATTGGTGTTTTTTCATATTCAAGATTAAGGAGTATTTCACCCTTATTAGTATTTATCTCTGCATACAGCCCGTCAGAAAGCTCTGATATATCCATATTCCCTCCGAATTTCATTATTTTTCAAACATGAAACGTACCACAGGTTTTAAAAAATGACAAGCTGATATAAAACCGGTGTAGAGGAATTTTATTTAACTAAAAGATCATATATCCTTTCAAGATCATCCAGGGAGTAATAATCTATTTCAATCCTCCCCTTCCTAAGACCACCCTTAACGGTAACCTTAGTACCCAGAACATCCAGGAATTTCTGTTCAATTCTTCTAATTTCAGGATCAGGATTACTAACCTGTTTCACAGGAGGAGATGTCGCCTTTCTTACACCATTGTTAAGACCCATGGCCTGCTGTTCTGATTCTCTAACAGAAAGTCCATTTGATGTAATTCTTGAAAACAGAATTCTCATATCTGAAGGATTTAGAACAGACAAAATTGCTCTGGCATGCCCTGCAGAAATAGCTCCCATTTTAAGAGATTCCTGCATATCTTCCGGCAACTTAAGCAGCCTTAGGCTGTTGGCTATTGTTGATCTTTTTTTACCTACTTTTTGTGCTACAGCCTCCTGACTTATATCAAGAGTATTTATCAGTGATAGATATGCTTTTGCCTCTTCAATGGAATTAAGGTCTTCTCTCTGGATATTTTCAATAAGGGCAATCTCCAGCTTTTGCTCCCGGGTATACTCTCTTATAAGTGCAGGAATTACATCCATTCCAGCAAGCCTGGAGGCCCTAAATCTCCGTTCCCCGGCAATTATAAAATATCTGTCACCACTTTTTTCAACAATTATTGGCTGTATAACACCCTGTTCCTTAATCGAATCCGCTAACTCTTTTAAAGCTTCCTCATTAAATGTTTTTCTGGGCTGGTCCGGATTCGGAATAACATATTTTATATAAATATCTTCAACACCTTCATTGCAGGAATTTTCTGATTCTTCCTCATACAGCTGAATCAGAGATTCAAGTCCTTTTCCCAAAGCTCTTTTAGACACGGTCCAAAACCTCCCTTGCAAGTTTTTTGTAACTTTTTGCCCCAAGACAGGTTATATCATACTGGTTTATAGGCACTGAATGAGAGGGTGCTTCAGATAATCTTACATTCCTTGGAATAACTGTTTTAAAAACCTTTTCTTTAAAATAACCGGTAACTTCCTGAACTACTTCATGGGCAAGTCTTGTTCTTGAGTCATACATTGTGAAAATAATTCCACCAAGTTTCAGATCAGGATTTGGTCCCTTCTGGACCTGTTTAACTGTTGTAAGAAGCATACTCAAACCTTCCAGTGCGAAATACTCACACTGCATTGGTATATACACCTGCTGTGCAGCAGTTAATCCATTAATTGTTAACAATCCAAGGGATGGAGGACAATCTATGAAAATGTAATCCCAGTTATCTACTATCTGCAGTACTGCGTTCTTAAGAAAGAACTCTCTTCTATCAGCATCTACTAACTCTATATTTGCCCCTGCTAAATTTACATTGGAGGATACAATATGAAGATTTCTGACAGTTGTCTCCTGAATTGCATCTTTAAGTAATAATTTTCCTGTTATAACCTCATATATACCCGGTTTTTCCTTGTCTGCCCCTACACTGCTTGACATATTCCCCTGAGGATCAAAATCCACAAGGAGGACCCGCTTCCCCTCTTCTGCAATATAAGCCCCTACATTAACAGCAGTGGTAGTTTTACCGACTCCACCTTTTTGATTTGCAAATACTATAATGTTTCCACTCATGCAAAGGAGTATATCTTAAAATACTTACTCTGTCATTTAATAATATAATAAATTGTTTAGAAAATGTAATAGAGAATGGAGACAGAAAACCGGAGACGGGAAGAAGTCGTTGAGTCTTACCATCAAATAAAATCTTGATACTATATCCTCCTTTCTTCCAGCCTCCCGTCTCCGTACTCCTTTCTCCTATATTTCTCTTGACTATACACTACTATTTAAGTATTGTTTCCTAAGGCTGGTCGGAAGCAAGCTTCCTGCTCGCCAGTGAGTCGTACCGGAAGAGCGAAGCGATGAGGAACGATCTCAGCTTCCTAAGGCTGGTCGGGACTTCGTCCCTGCTCGCCTATGCAACCTAAGGCTGGTCGGGACTTCGTCCCTGCTCGCCTATGCAACCTAAGG
>DAOWMA010000307.1 GCA_030643345.1 Spirochaetaceae bacterium | reverse complement strand
TGTTACTCTGATTGGTTCTGTCCTGATAAAGGAAAATATCGATTTGTGCAGAAAAGCTGTAATGGATATTACCGGTGTTGTAAATGTAAATACAGAAAGGGTTATGACAAGAGATACTAATACCTATCACATATAAAACTGAAGAAGATTCTCAACTTTCAGATGCAGGATTGTGATATTGTTATAGTTAATTTTTTACTAAACAGAATAATAAAAAGGAAACTTCTTGTGGAAGATAAATATAAAATTGATAGTCTGGACATTAAAATACTTTCAATATTGCAGGAAAATTCAAGAAAACCCTATCAGGAAATTGCCAGAGAACTTGTAGTATCCGGAGGCACCATACATATCAGGATAAAACATCTTAAAGAGCTTGGCCTTATTAAAGGCTCCCGAATAGTATTGGATTATACAAAACTTGGATTTGATGTGACTGCTTTTATAGGAATCAATCTTCACAATGCCGGTGATTATTCATTAGTTCTATCCAAACTGGAAGAAATGGATGAAATAACAGAGGTACATTATACCACAGGAAGTTACTCTTTGTTTGTAAAGGTAGTTTTAAGAAACACATTAGATCTAAAGAACTTTCTTGTAGAAAAACTTCAACTAATAAAGGAAATACAATCAACAGAAACACTTATATCCCTGGATGAACCGGTATCCAGAGATATACAACTTGATTTTTCTTGAATTCTGTCTACTTAGGCCTTAACTTTGTTATATAGAAAGCCTGGTCGCGCGCTTCGCTTGCTGCTCGGCCATGCAACCCGGGAGGTTTAATATGATAGTAACAATTTCAAGACAGCCGGGAAGTGGCGGTGAAGATATTGTACGGTCCCTGGCAGAAAAAAAGGGTTTAAGGGTTTTCGACAAAGAGGTCCTTAGAGAGAAACTTATTGAGCTTGAAATTCCTGAACCAATGATTGACAGATATGATGAGAAAAAGCCGGGTATCTGGAATGGTTTCTCCGAAGCGAAAGAAAAATACCTTCATTTTATGAAGAAAGCAATTCTTGAGTTCGCGATGGAAGGTGATTGTGTTTTGCTTGGAAGGGGTACTCAAGTCGTCTTTAGCGGAATTCCCGGTGTAGTCAAGGTAAGAATTGTAGCACCTGCCGGACAATGTGCTCTGCGTTTTTCTAAAGAGCAGAATTGTCATCTTAAAGAAGCTGAAAAAATAATCAGACATATCAACAATGAAAGAGAGGGGTTTTACAAGTCTTTTTTTCATAGCAAACTTGATTCCTTTTTGCTCTATGATTTAATAATAAATACAGAATTTTTAGATGTAGATGCTTCCTTAAGTCTTATTGAAGATGCAATTGAAACCAAGAGGGATTATGACTGTAATCTGAATGACCTATTGCTGGAGCAAAATGTGACAGAAGAATTACTGTATAACAGGAAAGTTCCAATACATGATCTGAAAGTAGTTTCCAAAAAGGGTGTTATCTTCCTTAGCGGAGATATCTTTGGAGATGTAAGTGTTGAGTATTGTGAAACTCTGTCAAAGAAAGTTTCCGGTGTTATTGATGTTAATACAATCAATCTGCAGGCAAACACTTCCAGTAGTGCATATATGCCGTAAGAAGATGCTTTACATGGATACAGCACAAATAGCTGTTATATTTTTGATAAAATGTGGGTTGACAATTCCCATCCTCCTTATTATGGTAATATCTAATGAAAGGAACAGCGTTTCTACTAAATTTATTACTTACTCTACTATTATCCTTGGTTGAAGAGGTGTACGGTACGGAGTTGCGTAGTAGGTAAATACTAGTATTGCAATTATAAGTGCCGTGGGAAAACCCGTGGCACTTTTTTTTTGCATCAAGGAGATTTTAATGAAAACAATGAATTACACCAGTTACAATCCTTATCCTGTTATGAAGTTAGAAAACAGAAGATGGCCTGATAATCAAATTACAGAGGCCCCTATCTGGAGCAGTGTAGACCTTAGGGACGGGAATCAGGCCCTGGATATACCCATGGACCTGGATCAGAAAAAAAGACTTTTCCGTATGCTGTGCGATATTGGTTTTAAGGAAATTGAAATTGGCTTTCCTTCTGCTTCACAGGTGGATTTTGATTTTGCAAGAGTGCTTATAGAAGAGAATATGATCCCCGACGATGTAACAATCCAGGTCCTTACCCAGGCCCGGGAACATTTGATCCGTAGAACATATGAAGCTCTCGAAGGGGTAAAAAAAACCATTGTTCATATGTACAATTCCACTTCAACCCTCCAGCGGGATGTAGTTTTTAAAATGAATAAAAAAGAGATCATAAAGATTGCAGTAGATGGAGCATCTCTTGTTAAAAAGATAAGTGATGAGACAGGAAATCCCGGTATCCGTTTTGAATATTCGCCTGAAAGTTTTACCGGAACAGAGATGGATTATGCTTTGGAAGTATGCCATGCAGTTATGGACGTGTTAAAGCCAACACCGGAGAAAAAGTTAATACTTAATCTGCCTGCTACTGTTGAGATGTCTACTCCAAATATACATGCTGATCAGATAGAATGGTTTTGTAATAATATTAAAAACAGAGATTCTGTAATCATAAGTTTACATGCCCATAATGACCGGGGAACAGCTGTAGCGGCTTCTGAACTTGCATTAATGGCAGGCGCAGACAGAGTAGAAGGAACCCTATTTGGTAACGGTGAGCGTACAGGAAATCTTGATATCGTAACTATGGCTCTTAATATCTTCAGTCAGGGAGTTGATCCGAAACTGGATTTTTCAAGTATTAATTTTATTAGAGATGAATATACCAGTTGTACCAGAATGCCTGTTCATCCAAGACACCCTTATGCAGGAGATCTGGTATATACAGCTTTTTCAGGTTCCCATCAGGATGCCATAAATAAGGGTTTTAAAGAACGGGAAAATAGAAAAAGTAAAGTATGGGCAGTTCCTTATCTCCCAATCAACCCTAAAGATGTTGGCAGAAGTTATCAATCCATTATTCGAATAAACAGTCAGTCCGGAAAAGGCGGTGTCGCATATATTATGGATAGTGAGTTTGGATACAAATTACCAAAGCCCATGCAGGTTGAGTTTAGTAGAGTTATCCAGGGGTTAACAGAAGAAAGTGGTTCAGAGATTTCCTCCAGAGCAATATGGGAAAATTTCAACAAGGAATATCTGAAAATAAAAACTCCCTACGAACTTAAGCATATAAAGATCAGTATGGATGCAGATAGTTCTCATGATGCAGCCGAAGAAATAACACGTGTTTCCGGAGTATTGATTTTTAAAGGGAAAAATCTTGAATTCTCAAGTGAGGGTAATGGGCCTATTGATGCATTTATCAAAGGTATTAACTCCACTCTTGATGGACAGGTAAAACTTAAAAGCTATGATGAACATAACATTGATGGTGGATCTGATTCGGTAGCTGTTTCCTACATTAGTCTGCGAATGGATAAAGGTTCTGTCAAATACGGAGTTGGAACTGATTCTAATATCTCCATGGCATCTATCAAAGCTATTGTCAGCGCGTTGAAT
>DAOWMA010000219.1 GCA_030643345.1 Spirochaetaceae bacterium | reverse complement strand
GAGGGTAAATATCAGGATATTCCCATACAAACAGATAAAAGCCTTCAAAAAATATTCAATAAACTGTTTGACGCTGAAAAAACAACACTTCCTTCCGGGCTCGAAGCAAACTTGCGGGTTTATCAGGAAGCAGGTTTTCAATGGCTCTATCATAATTATAAAATTGGTCTGGGATCTCTTATTGCTGATGATATGGGCCTGGGAAAAACACTACAGGTATTAACATTCCTGCTTAAACTTAAGGAAGAGGGAAGTTTAACTGTAAAAAAACCTGCAATCATAATTGTTCCTGCCAGCCTTACTACAAACTGGAGCCGGGAAATTGAGAAATTTACTCCTAATTTAAAGAGCTCCATCTATCACGGTCCGGGCAGATCTATAGACACTAAAGCAGAGCTTATTATTTCAACATACGCTGTAATAAATCAGGATGTGGAGGCATTAAAAAAGAAAAAATGGATGGTAGTAATAATTGATGAAGCGCAGAACATTAAAACCCCGGATGCGTCCAGAACAAAAGCAGTTAAGGCCCTTGGAGGGAATATTAAGATTGCTATGACAGGAACACCTGTAGAAAATAAACTTATGGACTACTGGAGTGTGCTCGATTTTATTATGAAGAATCTTCTTGGAAACAAGAACCATTTTAAAGAGAACTATGCAATTCCCATTGAGCGTTTTAGAGACAGAGAGGCCCTTACTTCTTTTAAAAAACTTACATCTCCTTTTATTCTTAGACGTATGAAAACAGATAAATCCATTATTGACGATTTACCGGATAAAATAAAACTAAATACCTACACCGAATTAACATCCACCCAGGCGGCCCTTTATGAGGGACTGGTAAACAGAGTAGATGAACTTCTTGCAGAACTGGAAGGAATACAGAGAAGCGGTGTTATTTTTAAACTGATCAGCGGATTAAAACAGATATGTAATCATCCGGCGCTTTATCTGAAAGAAGGGAGTAAAAAAGCGGATACTTCAGGCAAAGCCAAACAGTTGCTGGAAATTCTACGGAAGATACTCTTTAATAACGAAAAAGTACTTATCTTTACACAGTTTGCACAGATGGGGCATATTCTGCAAAAAATTATTGCAGAGGAACTTAAGGAAGAAGCTCCTTTTTTCTACGGGAAACTTACCCGAAAACAACGGGATGCTATGATTGATAATTTCCAAAATGACAAGAACTGCCGGATAATGATTATTTCTTTAAAAGCAGGTGGTGTAGGATTAAACCTTACAGCAGCTAATCATATAGTTCATTACGATTTATGGTGGAACCCGGCAGTGGAGAATCAGGCTACAGACAGGGCTTTTCGTATTGGACAAAGAAAAGATGTCCATGTCCACCGTTTTATAACCCGGGGAACTTTTGAAGAGAAAATTAATTCTATGCTTGAAGAAAAACAGGAACTGGCAGATTTAACTGTAGCCCAGGGAGAGAAATGGATTAATAATATGAATACTAAAGATTTGAAGGAATTGTTAAAGCTGGAACGGTAGGCCATGTAGAGCTACCTTTTTCTATGTTTTTACAATTTTTCTGCTCTTATATTTTCTCATTTTCAAAACTTAATTTCTGATCTGAATGGTCACTTCTATTTTGGTAATTTATTATAATCTGCCCAGAGTCATACCGCCATCTACCATTATTATCTGGCCGGTCGAATAGGGAAGATCACCTCTGGCCAGCATAACAGCTGCCCTGCCGATATCCTCCGGCATACCCCATCTTGACTGTACAAGTAATCCATCAGTTATCATATCATCATATTTACTACTCACAGGAGAAGTCATATCTGTTCGTGTTATTCCTGGACGGATTTCATAAACAGGAATATTGTATTCCCCGAGGCGTACCGCCCAAAGTTGTGAGGCCATGGAAATTCCTGCTTTTGAAATACAGTACTCTCCTCTGCCTACAGAAGCCAGGGTACTCGATACTGATCCGATAAAAATAATTTTACCTTCGAATGATGGTTCAGATTCCTTTTGCCCAATCATCCAGTTTGCTGCTGCCTGAGTAAGGAAATATGGGCCTTTCAGATTTATGTCCATAACTCTGTCATAGCTCTCAATATCAGTATCCAGAATGTCCTTCCTTCCAACAGGAGCAACACCTGCGTTGTTAACAAGTAAATCGAGTCGACCGAAAAAATCTTTTGTTCTGCCAATAAGCAGATCCCGATCTTTTTGTATACTAATATCAGCCTGTGTATACAGTACCCTAACTCCCAAACTGGAAAAATCTCCCATAGACGTCACCTGTGATTTTTCCCGGACACCACAGATAGAAAGGTCCCATCCCTCAGCCGCGAGAGCTTTGGAAATACCCAGTCCTATACCCCTGGTACCTCCGGTAATTATCGCTACCTTATGATTCACTTCTCCTCCTCTCTACAGAAAAAATTTATAATAGGGCTTCTTACCAGCCAGCCTTTGTGCATAAAGTGCCGCTTCCCGAATATGATAATCACCCCACATACACGATTCTCCTCCTGGAATTCCATCCTTTCCAGGATTATAGTCCCACCCATTGGGTCTGTGATAGACAGAATTAAGAAGGAGCCCCTGATGAGATTCATCAGTGCTCAAATATGGTTTATCCATCAGTACTTTCAATATTTCCAGACCTTTATCGAAGTAAACATCACCCGTGCCTACACTATTGGTATTGAGATATCTGCCAAGACGCATAAGTCCCTGACAGGCTATAGCTGCCGCACTGGAGTCAACAGGTTCAAAATTATTGCCCGGGTCTGCAGGTCTGCTGCGCCAATCTCCCAGTTTATTCAGTTCCGGAGCTCCGGTATCCCAATAAGGAATACCGTCGGATGCACTGTTTGCGATGTAAAAATCGGCAGATGTTTTGCAGGCTTTCAGCATAAATCCTTCTATCTCTTTCCGCCCTCCCATAGATTCCAATTCTGAATCTTCCAGGGCAGATATAAATTCAAGCTCTTCGGCAAACCCTGTAATTATCCAGGCCAATCCTCTTGTCCATGTTGTAAACGGGGAGTAACCCTGCTGGGTATTTGGACAGCGAAATCTACGGTCAGTGACATTAAAAATTGCTTCATGAGCCACCCTCCCGGGTATATCGTAGGAATCACGGCCATCGCCGTAATAAACAATATATTCTGCAGTAGTTCTGGCATGCCGGATCAATCTGTCCAGGAGGGATATTTTTATATCATTTTCTCCGAGAAGAACATGCCCAAGCTGATGTGCAACAGCAAGGGAACGAAGAGACCGTATAGTATCTGCAAAAAGTGAATGGGGACCATTGAAGGATTGTATGAATCCGGAATCACCGGTAAGTTCTGTCCATCTGGAAGCCTGTACTGCTCCGGATACTTTAAGGGCCAGTTTATAGTATTCTTCCTCCCAGGTTGTTACTGATATTCTGCCCTCCTGTGCAAGTCGAAAAAGATTGCCGTAAGTACTTATATTATTAAAACCATGATCATGCACCCCGGTATGAGTTACATGTTTCGCCATTCGCTTAAGAGTATATGACTTCCCAAGATCCAGATAGTGCTCATCATCAGTGGCATCAAACTGAAGTATCATAGACCCATACACAAAACCTTCGGTCCACTCAGTCCAGCCTCTTGTAGTATATTGGCCTTTTTTTGTATAAACAGGTGGACCGGTCATCCAGTCATAGTTCGATTCCAAAAGATCGATTTTCTCCTTCGAAAGTTTCCAGAAGTGTTTAAAATATTCATTTAAATCTGCAGGTTTCATACTGACCTCCATTAAAACCATAACCCGGGATTTATTTGTACGCAAGTGGAAAATTTGATTTGATTTATATATTAATAAAAAATTCTTTTATTCAGAAAAATCAGTTATAATAGTATTAAGGCTGGTCGGGACTTCGTCCCTGCTCGCCTATGCAACCTAAGGCTGGTCGGGACTTCGTCCCTGCTCGCCTATTCAACCTAAGGAGTTACGAATATGCTTACTGACATTCATATCAAAGCTGTAGAAGTATATTTTATTCCTGTTGATACTCGGATTCCTTTGAAGTTCGGATCTGAGGTCCTGACATCTGTTACATGCGCCAGAATCAAAGTAACGGTAGAAAATAACAGTGGTCAAACCGCCGCAGGCTGGGGAGAAACACCTCTGAGTGTCCAGTGGGTATGGCCTTCATCTGTTTCCTATTCATTCCGGTTCTTACAGATAAAAAATTTTGTTCTTGAACTTTCCAAAGAGCTAAATGACTATCCGGTTAAAGGGCACCCCATCGAAACAGGACATCTATTCCAAAAAGAAATCCTTCCAGAGATGCTGGAGAAATTTAATAACATGGTAACAGAATCTGAAAACTTACCCTGGCTCGCAGCTTTGGTAGCCCTTTCAGCTTTCGATATTGCCCTTCATGATGCATATGGGAATGTAAATGAAATACCTGTATATGAAACCTATAATGGCTATTATATGAATAAAGACCTTTCCTGGTTTCTGGAGCCTGCTAAAGATAAGGAGATCTCTTTTAAAAAGATCTATCCGGAAGATTTTTTTACTCTGCCCGCTAG
>DAOWMA010000028.1 GCA_030643345.1 Spirochaetaceae bacterium | reverse complement strand
GAGAATAAGTAATATAACTGAATGTTCCATATATCTGTGCTGATTCGAATCCTGCATCTATAAGCTCTCTCAACTCAAATTCCGCCAGCTTATACCGTCCTGTTATAGAATAAATATAGCTTAAAATAAGTCTGCACTGATATATAAGTAAAATATCAGTATGACTGGTTACTACCTGCTCAAGATATAGAAGGGCCTTATCATATCGTTCCAGATTTGTATAACAAATTCCAAGGTAGTAAGATAAATCAGGAGAGTTGGAAGGATCTTCATTAACAAGTAAGAATTCCTCTAAAGCACTCCGATAGTTTTTTAATTCGAGATAACGTTTTCCTACTTTTAAATAATCAGACATTACAGGTCCCGATTAATATTAGAGTATATTACCCTTGCCCTCCCGGCAGGTTCACATATGAAATATTCAGCCTGAAACCCAAAAATTCTATCATATTCCTCAAGCCTTTCATTGTATTTGACAAAAGAATCCTCCTTCATTAACGATATAGTGCAGCCGCAGAATCCGGGACCAGCCATTCTGGAGCCTGAACATCCATCAATCTCTGCAGCCCTCTTAACAAGCCAGTCAAGTTCAGGACACGACACCTCAAAATTATCACGAAGACTCTCATGGGATCTGTTCAACAGCTTGCCAAAGGATAAATAATCTTTCTGTTCTAATTGTTTTTTTCCATCAAGCACCCGTTGATTTTCATCAATTACATGCAAACAAAGCCTTCTGGAAGATTCTGTAAGCATTCCAATACTTTGCTCCAGATCAGATTGTGTAAAATCCCGAAGGCTCGAACCTTGTTTCTTTGAGTTAAGAACAGTCAGGCATTTCTGACATTCTTCTATTCGGTCCTTTATCTCATCTTCGCTATTGATAACCGGAACATTACTATTTGTGATAATCAGCTTATATTCACTTAAGGAAAAAGGAATATTTGCATATTCAAGAGTTCTAACATCCAGAAATACAGCACTGTTCTCTTCTGCAAAATAGATACAGAACTGATCGGTTAATCTTTCAGTATTCCCAATAAAAGCACTTTCAGAAAGGTATGCAGTCTGAACAACCTGGATACCAGTCATATCAAAATCAAAGAGCTCCCTAAGAGCCATTGCAGTTGCTACACCTACTGCAGCTGAAGAACCAAGACCTATACCCGGGGGAATATCTCCTGAAATTGTAATATCCAACCCTTTAAAACTATAACCCAATTGAATAAATTCGTAGAGAACGCCTTTTATATAGTTAGCCCAGCGGTCCTCCCTTTTATATTTTAAATTGGCAATGGTCGTTTTCTTTCTTTCACCCATATCTGCAGCAAAAAAGCGGAGAGAATTGTCAAATCTCCTCGATATAGCAATTTTAACAGAATTATTAATTGCAGCCTGAATTACATAACCATCACTAAAATCTGTGTGTTCTCCGAGTAAATTTATTACTCCCGGAGCCTGAGAAATTATCTCCGGCTCTATACCGTACTCAGATTCGTGAATCTTTTCATCTCTTCTATGGGATTGCCTTTCAAAATAATACCACCGATATCTATACTATTAGAAAAACAGTTGAAAATCAACAAAATATTTTCTTTAATATACAATGCCCGCACTATTAAATGAATATAAAGTAGATATAAAAAAAGGTAGAGACGCTGCACGCAACATCCCTACCCCGATTAAACCAATTTGAGATTGTTAATTCGCAGATTTAACACCATATTTTTTGTTAAATCTCTCAATTCGTCCTGCTGTATCTACAAGCTTCTGTTTCCCTGTATAAAAGGGATGACATGCTGAACATATTTCAACTTCAATATTCTTTGCTGTTGATTTTGTTTGAATCTCGTTACCACAGGCACACTTTATGGTTGTCATCTCATATTTTGGATGCAATCCAGCCTTCATTTTCTCCTCCGTTAATATATCTATCTATATAAATCACTTTGTGTTCATCGATGCCAGGAAAGCCTCATTATTCTTGGTTTTTCGCATTCTGTCAATCAGTAATTCGATGATTTCCATATCATCCATGGGGTTTATTACCTTTCTAAGGATCCACATCTTGTTTAATTCGTCTTCACTAAGAAGAAGCTCCTCTTTCCGGGTACCTGATTTCTTAATATTTATGGCAGGATAAAGTCTTCTGTCTGCCATCTTCCGATCCAGATTGATTTCCATATTACCGGTACCCTTAAATTCCTCAAAGATAACCTCATCCATTCTGGACCCTGTTTCAACAAGTGCTGTTGCAACGATGGTAAGACTTCCACCGCCTTCAATATTACGTGCAGCACCAAAAAATCTTTTTGGTTTATGGAGAGCATTCGAATCGACACCACCTGAAAGAATTTTTCCAGAAGTAGGAACTGTCTGATTATAGGCTCTGGCTAACCTTGTTATGGAATCGAGCAGTATAACGACATCCCTTTTATGTTCAACCAGTCTTTTTGCTTTTTCAATAACCATTTCTGCCACTTGAACATGCCGTGTAGCCTGCTCATCAAAGGTAGAAGCAATTACTTCCCCTTTAACACTCCGTCGCATATCCGTTACTTCTTCAGGCCGTTCATCAATCAACAGCACAATAAGGAAAACTTCGGGATGATTAGTTGTAATTGCATTTGCTACTTTTTGAAGAAGAATTGTCTTCCCTGTTCTTGGAGGGCTGACTATAAGCCCCCTCTGACCTTTTCCAATTGGACAGAAAAGATTGATCAATCTTGTAGACACATTTCTATCTGAAGTTTCCAGGTCAAAACGCTCTTCGGCATAAAGGGGAGTTAGACTTTCAAAAGAAACCCTCGACTGGGCAACCAGAGGATCATCATCATTAACCTTCTCAACTCTCAGCATTGCAAAAAAACGTTCTCCCTCTTTCGGAGGACGAATCTGGCCATAAACTGTATCACCTGTTTTAAGAATAAATAATCTTATCTGTGAAGGAGACATGTATATATCATCTGACCCTGGGAGATAGCTGTTCTGGGGAGATCTAAGAAAACCATAACCATCCGGAAGTATCTCCAGGGAACCGTAAGCATAAATTATCCCCCCCTCCTGAGTATGGGCCTTCAGAATTGCAAAAATTACTTCCTGCTTTTTCATAGTCATAAGAGTATCGAGACTTATACCTAGTTTTTCGCCTAATTCCCGTAATACCGGTACAGTCATTCTGGAAAGGTCATTGATGCTCAACTTTTCCTTATTTTGATTGTTGGAAGGCCTGGATTTACCCCTATGACCAGTCCGGGGTCTTGGTTTCCTTTTTGGAACAACTGTCCTGGTAATCTCCGAACCGGAAACATTATCTTCTGATACAGGAACATCGGAATCCGGAGTATCAGTCAATTTTACTGCCATTTCAGACACAGATTCATTATCCATATCGGGAATAGTCTCTCTTATAAGCTCAACTCGTATTTTTTTTCTTTTTGGACGTGTCACTGCTTCAACATTAGTGGCTTCAGCTCTAATCTCCGCCATTGCTTCCTCGCTTTTAATTTCGTCTTTCATACGTATCTATTTGATTGATTTCTGTAGATAATTTGTAATTCCCCTGCTGATGAGGTCAATTTTTAAGAACTAGTCTAACTATATTGCCAGTTATCACAACTGTCAAGCCTTTCAGGGCTTACAAGAGCAGTTTCTGCCAATAACATTGCAGCTACAGCTGTTTTTCTTCTTATAATATCTCTTAAACCTGTAAATTTAAACCTGCAGGTAATCAGATGCCTGTTTAATACTTTTACTGCAATCCAGACAGTTCCGGTATCTTCACTATTATCTTCAGATCCTCCTGCAAAACCTGAAACAGCAATAGATAGATCGGCATTTGCCAGTTTAAGAATATTTTTACACATCTCTTCCACAACTTCTTTAGACACAGCTCCGAAACGATTTAAAGTCTCTCTATTAACACCTATCAATTTATGTTTGGCTATATCCGAATAAGAGACAAGAGACCCCCAGAATAACTCAGAACTGCCCGGAATATCAGTAATAAGTTTTGATATAAGCCCGCCTGTTATAGATTCTGCTGTACATAGTACTGAACCGGTGTTTCTTAGAGCTGTTGATAAAATTTCAGCAGCGTATGTGTCACCCTGTACAATAAGCTCCTTGCCAAAACGGTCCTGTAAGTACTGTACAAACCGAATCCGCCCCCCCTGAGTCCCCCCCTGCAGGAATAGACTGATTTTATATGGTCCGACCATAGTGCCCCAGGTGATATCAGTGCTGCCATACTCAAGACAAACATCCTCAAGTCTGGACTCACACATAAGAAAACAGGAGGCATTAAGAGTATTTGGTTTTACAAGAGAAAATTTCCTAATTAGTAAAGGCGAAACAGTGCGCTCAAACATATCCTGCATCTCTTTCGGGGGTCCCGGCAGACAAAAAACAAGAGAATGTCTAATTAGACCAAAAAAACCAGGAGCTGTTCCGCAAAAATTTTCAAGAACTGAAAATCCTTCAGGGATATAGGCTTGCCTTTTTCTGGATTCATTCGATTTTCCAGGAAATCTCTTTATCAGTCCATCCCAGATGCTGTTTTGAAAAACCAACTCAACTTCTGCAGTGCTTGCAACAATTTCTCTGGTTAAATCGTCAGATGTGGGTCCAAGACCACCTGTTATGATTATAACATCAATCTTATCTTTTCTCATTTCAAGAAAATATCCGACGTCTTCATCATCAGGAATAAGAACGATACTTTCAACATCAAATCCCATTTTAGACAATCTCGAACTTAAAAACTTTCCGTGCTTATCCTGAATTTTCCCGGAAGTTATCTCTGATCCTATTGCAATTATCGATGCAGATAACTTTTTAGACACCACCAACCGTCTTTTTCAGTTTTTCTACTCTGGCAGAAAAAATATCCACTGTCCTGGGATCCCGAATCATTTCGCATTTACCTTTAAAAACAACACCATCGGCAATCCTAAGTCTTGCTGTACGTATATTACCGTACACCTTACCGGAAGTCATTATTTCAAGCTTATCAGTAGCAATAATATTACCATTCACAATACCGGCAATTACAATAGAAGCTACCTGAATATCAGCATCAATTACCGCTCCTTCCTCAATATAGAGAGAACCTGTTGATATTATCTCACCTTTCAGTTTACCATTTATCTGAAGAGATTCTGTAAAGCGCATTACTCCCTCAAAGATAGTCTCTTCACCCAGAGTTGTACCCATTCTATGAGTATTAGTTCGAATGCTTTTCTTTGCCATATAAATCCATTTCCTGTAATAAATCTTATTTAGGGTTTCCGGAGCTCGATAAATCGAGCTCTTACTTGGAGGTCATTACAAAAACACCATCCCAGTCATCTGAAGGGGGACTATCAATATAGTGCTTACACCGTGCATAATAAACCTGGGAGGGACCATCCTCAGAATCAATTTTTAAAGCTTCTGCAAATAACTTCCTTGCACCTTCAAAATCAAGTAATTTATATTTTTTCCTTCCCTGAGCAAAAATATCAAGAATATTCTTTTTTTCTTCACTGATCATAACTATTCCCCATCTGAATCATCAGATTTCACAAAATGTTTATGAATCCGCTGATCCAGTTCCTTTAGAAAGTTTCCATTCCTGCTGGATTCTATCTCATTTTCAGTCAATCTGGAAATCTCTTCCTTAAACTCATCCAATGATACTATGGCTTTTTGAGCTTCTATAGATACAAAACTGCAAAACTCCGCAGTAGCATCATTCATTTCAATATCAGGATTTGATTTTTCCAAAATCTGTTCCAGAGGTTCTCTTAGTTGATTCAGAAAAGTCAGTACTGATTCACTGAAAGATTTAATCTGATCAAATCTTCGCTCTTTTACAAGATTAATCTTGTGAATCTCTCTATTCTTTAATACAGCTCTGATCCTGGCTATTACCTCGGAAAAATTAAAGGGCTTAGTAATGTAATCATCAACTCCAAGCTCAAATCCCTCAATTTTATCCCTTACATCATCCATTGCAGAAAACATAATAATAGAAATATCACGATATTCCGCATATTCAGGGTCCTGCTTAAGAAGCCGTGTAACCTGCCATCCTGACATTTTAGGCATAACATTATCCAGCAAAATTAAATCCGGTTTAAATTCCGAAATCTTTTCCAGTGCGATAATTCCATTTTCTGCAAGATCTACTTCAAAACCAAGTTTCCCTAACATAACCTCAAAAAAATCCAGATTCCGAGGTTCATCATCAACAATAAGTATTTTTGCTTTCTCTTCCATCAATATATAATCCTATACTTGAGGGCTCTTGTCAATTCCAAATTTGAATGTTTAGGTTGTAGGTTATCAGGTATTTGACTTTATTCGTATAAAAATTGATCTGACCAGACCCATCAGAATAAAAGCAAAAGCAAGAAAAATTGAAAGGAAAGCAAACCAATCCCCAAAGGCTGTATAAATTGTATTTCTCTCAGTATAAACCGGAACATCAGCGATTAAATAATCAGCCGTAAAAGGTTCAAGAAGTGAAGTAATTCTACCATCAGGATCAATTACTCCAGTCATTCCGGAGTTTGCACTTCGAACAAGACTTCTCCTGTTCTCTATTGCCCTGAAAACAGCCATCTCCATATGCTGCATTTGCGAAGAAAGAGAACCGGACCAGGAATCATTTGTTAAATTCACAATAATTTCAGCTCCATTGTTTACAAATGCTCTTGAAAGATAACCGAAAACATCTTCAAAACATATAGGGGTTGAAAACTTTACACTATTTGTTTCAAAAACTGTATATTCGGTCCCCCGCTCCCAAAAATGATAATTATTATTAACCAATATTTTATAGATACCGGGAAGGGTCTTTTTATAGGGAAAGTTTTCTGTAAAAGGAACAAGATGTAACTTCCTGTATGTATTTTTAAGATTCCCATCTTCGTAGAGCAATACTGCATTATAATCCACACGATTATAGGAACCATCTGGTAAAACAGGAGGCAGATCAGGATTTTTCAACTGACCATCATCATTTCCCAGAAGGTAAGGAACATTCTGTGTTGCAAGGAACTCTTTTAAATCATTAACCAGTGCAAATCTTGCACTGTCAGTCCTGTATCTGCTGTGCCAGTCAACTCCGGGAACAAAGGCTGTTTCAGACCAAATTACTATATCCGGATTTTCCTTAACAGCTTCCAGACTCAGATTACGTAAAGTCTTAAAATTCCGCTCATAGGCCCTTAATCCACCCTTCCAGGTGTCAGCATTATGCTGTATAAGGGCAACTCTCCATTTAGGAGAATCAGAATAATCTGTCATTACCAGAAAACCGAATATCAAATTCAGAATAACCAGTCCACCATAAATATAACTTTCTATCCGATGGGCCGTGAAGAAATCACTAAACCCTCTCATTCCTTTCTTAAGCGCATTACCAAGATAAGCAGAGGGTAAGATTACAAGAAAAGAAACTCCCCATACCCCTGTAATCGAAGATATCTGTATAAAAGGCAGAACTGTTGCCATCGTATAACCAATAATTCCATAGGGGTAACCTAAAAACCCCTCTGTACGCAGATACTCATAACTAATCCAGCATAAGACCTGGACCAGATATCCGTATTTGGGAAATAACTTATCCGCAAGTTTTAATACAGGAAATAAAAAAATAAAATATGCCGCATAAATTAAAGGAACAATTATAATAGCAAGAGGATGAAAAGTAGAAAGCCAGTAATTGAAAATTCCATAAGTAATAAAGCCATAGAAAGCCCCATAAGGAATTATTGATTTCCAGCTGCTTGTGTGAATAACAATAAAGACCGGAATTATTGAAATAAATGCAATAGGGGCAATACCCCACCTGGACAATGCACTGGGAAATGCCAATGCAAATAATACCGAGGATAAAATCAGAAGCAGAAGCTCTACAGTTGCTTTCTTAAGCCACGCTCCAAATCGATTTTCCTTTAAAATGCTTTCAACACCTACAGAAGCCACATACTATCCTCTAAGATTCCAGGCAATTTCTTTCAGCTGTTTACCAGGTCTGAATACCGCAACTCCATGGGTATTAACCGAAACAATTTCTCCGGTCCGGGGATTACGGGCTTTTTCTCTCCCCTTTCTTGTACGAATTTCAAAAGTGCCGAAACCCCTCAGCTCTATAACCTGATCAGTACTAAGAGCAGTCTTAAGATGATCAAACAACTTATCAATTACTTTGTGAATATCAGCCTTGTCAATATCAAGTTCTTCATAGATACCATCAATAATTTCAGCCTTCGTAAGCTTGTTTTCTGATTCCATTTGCTGCTTACTCCTCTGTGCCTAAGCAGTCATGGAATTAAGGACCCTGTAAAGTCGGGATTTTTTTCTTGCAACGGTTTTTTTATGAAAAAGTCCCTTCCCTGCAGAAGTATCAAGGAGTTTAACAAGAGAAGTAAGTTCAGCACCTGCTTTCTCCTGGTTTTTTTCCTCTACTGCTGCTAAAAAGCGTTTTTTTGCAGATAAAATTGTGCTTTTTGTCATTCGATTCCGCATTCTTCTCGTTTCACTCTGTCTATGCCTCTTTGAAGCCTGGTCCGTTTTTATCAATGTATCCTCCTGGAATAATTTTTAATATAGTAACGACTTAGGCTAGGAAAATATCAAAATTACCGGCAACTGTCAAGATAGATGTTACACTGTAAAAAAAGATTCTGAAATAGTCCATTTACCGGAATTATTCCTGACTAAATGTTCATTAGGAACTGTAAAAAACCGTCCGTCTGTTGAAACAACTGTAATCTTTTTAGTTATAACATTTACATCCAGGACTTTATACTGATCATCCCCCGATAAAATCCTGCTTCCTTCGTTTGGATACTTATGCTTTTCTTCCAGATAGAAATCGTACTCATAGGATAAACAGCATAATAACCGGCCGCATGGGCCCGATATTTTCATGGAATTCAGCGAAAGATTCTGTTCTTTAGCCATTTTAATCGATACAGGCTTAAGTTTATCAGTAACACCATGGCAGCAGTAGGTCCTCCCGCAAACAGCAAGGCCCCCTAAAACCCTGGATTCATCCCGCACACCAATCTGCCTGAGCTCAATACGCATTTTAAAAATTGATACAAGATTTTTTACAAGTTCTCTGAAATCTACTCTGGAATCTGCAGTAAAAAAAAACAGGATTTTTGATTCTTCCAAAAGATAGTGAGCAGATATTAGTTTCATGTCCAGTTTATGTTCTGCAATCAGTATCTTACAGCGGCGTAAGGCTTCTTTTCCAAGTTCAAGATTATCCTCATATTTAGAAAGATCTTTTTCGTTTGCTATCCTGATTATATCTTCAATATTATCTTTTTCAGATTGACATATACAACTTACAGGACCAGTTACAACTGCAAGGTCCTTGCCGTATCGGGAGTTAACCAGAATAAAATCACCTCTTTTTACCTGGTCCGCAGTCTCCATTCTACAAGTTTGGGTCTCACTCGACTGTAATACCTTAACAGTACAGTAATATGAATCAGTATCCTCACAGCTTATATCAGTACAAAGATTCTGATTAGTAATTTCTTCATTTATCTGGTCATTTATATGATCACTCACAGTAGGACTCCTGGGTTGCATAGCCGGGCAGTAAGCGAAGCGCACGACCAGGCCGAATTATTTCCTTTTGATTATTTAAGAAGATTAACAATAAGACCATTGATCTCCTCTATTTTTTCCAGTATATACAGTTTATCTGACTGATTCTGCAAAATACCTGCTGCCAGACGTTCAAGTTTTTCATCCACCACCCTGATTATGGTATACCTTTTCTGTTTTTTCAATGGATTAAAGTTTGCTCCGGCTGTTGTCTCAGTTTTTAAAGAATTTTTTACTACAAATCTAAGAAATCGGGATACAGCACCTTTATAATTCTTAACATTAGCAAGAGTTGGGACCTCTTTTAATGCTTCTCCTGCTTCGTGAATATCATCTAATAATTCTTCAAGATCAAGGTTAGAGTAATCTATAGAACCAAGACCGTCAATTCTCTTTGTGTCTATATCCAGAATTGAAGAAAAAGAATGCGTTTCAAATTCATTTTTATCTACTTTTTTCCTGTCGGTTCCAGTATTCTTCCTTCTGTATGATCTATTTGAAGCACCAATTTTCTCCATTAGATTCCGATATTTACAGGATTATACCTTTCCAGTCCTTCCCCTTTAATGAAATTAGAAGAATTATTCAAATCCAGAGAACCAGAGGGTTCATCTGTACATGCTATCATACAAAAACCGTTAAGTATTACACCATCTTCAGAAATTAATCGTGGGGTGGAAACATTACCAATAAGCATTCCTGTCGATAAAATAACTACCTTCTCTTTACAAACAATATCACCCTTAACAACTCCGCCAATCACTACAGTATCTGCAGTAATTGTACACTCAACTCTACCATTCTTCCCGATTAATACTTTTCCATCAGCTATAATGGTTCCAACAAAATCACCATCTATCCGGAGCAAGCCTTTGAGCTCAAGGTCCCCGACAAATTTGGTTCTCTCTCCAACAATAGAATTTATTAATACACCGTTTTTTCCAAGATGATCAATCATGTTTATCTTTTTCCCTAATGAAGTATTTAATATACTGTTTTAACGGATACCGGAATTAATATCAAGAAACCGTAATGGATCAACAACCTGGGAACCTATTCTAACTTCAAAATGAAGATGCTGACCCGTTGATAAACCGGTATTACCCATAGTACCAATCTTCTGCCCCTGGGTAACTGTATCACCTTCTTTAATAAAAACCTTGTCCATATGAGCATATTTTGTACTATACCCATACGAATGACGTATTACTACATAGTTACCAAACCCCATCGCATCATACATTCTTTCAACAACCTTACCATTAGCGGCAGCTACAATAGGAACACCTCTCCGGTACGAGGCTATATCTATTCCCTTATGAAGATACCACTGGCCTGTAAAAGGGTGTATT
>DAOWMA010000145.1 GCA_030643345.1 Spirochaetaceae bacterium | reverse complement strand
CCAGGTCCCAGCTTGCCAAGTCCGACCATACCAGAAGGAAAGGCTTCTTTGTCTTCAAAACCAATGATCTCTTCTCCGTCTATAAAACAACGAAAGGAGGAACCAATTGCTTCTACTTTCAGAGTATATGGTCTGCCCAGGTGCCATGGAAATTCCTTCTCTTCAACAACCATATTTTCATGGTCCCGTTTTATAAGAGCAATCTTATTACGACCATGAAGACCAAAATAATAACCTCTCTCTGCGCCAATAGATCTAAAAATCAGAAGATGGCTTGTACCATACTCCGGAGTCATAACTGTTTCCACAGTATAATCACTGGAATAATACGGACCGGTATAGAGTTGGAAGGTTTCATTTGTAATTACATGCAGATGATCTTCTTCAATACTCCAGGCACCACCTGTAAGTGAACATCGGCTAAGACCGCCAAACTCCTTCACTTCGTCAGCAAAATCTATATGGAACTTCTTTTTACCTGAAATTGAGTAGTTGAAAATACTTAGTTCTCCTAAAAACTTTTCACTATCAATTCCCCTAAGCAGTAAACCAGCTTCTTCCACAGCAAAAGGGACCTCAGGGATTGTCCAGTCTACAATAAATTCTTTCCCTGATTCAGGAAAGATATCTTTACCAAAAAGTAAATTTTTTGTTGAGGAGTCCCTGACATACGGTGCAAGACTTATGTACCGGCCGTTGAATCTTTCTACCATTGCTTTGATGTGCATTAACTGTCCGGGATAAACCAGAGGTGTAAATGTAGGAGAATAACGCTCATCATCAAAATCTTCTCTTCTATAATATGGCTTATAAAATATTCTCGATTCATCATTTCTTTTTATGCGGTCAAGTATAAAGGTTACTTTGCCTCTTTCCCCCTCCCTGGGGCAAGCCCCTTCTTTTAGAGGTGTCAGGTACTCACTGGAAGTTCGGAATCCATGAGTAGTCCCGGGAATTGTAAAATCAAAGTAAATATCATCAGAGAAAGTACCTTTTCCCCAATTTGCCGGTATATCTTCCCCTAACTGCTTAAGTCCTAATATAGCAAGTTCCTTTGATACTGTAGGCAGATCGAGAATATTTAAAGCCCCCGCTATGCTGCTGGCAGCATGAAAATCATTTATAGGTCTACTGTATCTCTTGGGAATCCCGACCGTGCCAGCCATAACACCCAGTATTGTGCCTACATTTCCGGCATTACAATCCGTATCCCATCCGCTCATTGTTGCTATCTCTATAGTCCTTGCAAAATCACCCTTTCCATAGTAGAGGGCCAGTGCAATTACACCGGAATTGGGAATTATATGACAAACACCCGGGTACCTGTCATAGCCAAAGTCACTTGTAAGGAAATCCCTGCATGCTCTCCAGTCATCGGGTCCAGTATTTGAATTTGATAAATAGAAATCCCTGACTGCCTTAACAACCCTTGCATACTCACTGTCATTTGGAATAAGTTCCAAAGCTTTTTCGACCATTTCCGGAATATCTTTCATTGAAAAGGCTATGGATATCAAAGCTGCAACAAACTCAGCTCCGTAAAGACCGTTACCATCATGACCAACACTTGCCGCCATCTTTGCATATTCAGCAGCCTTTTTATAATTATCAGGAAAAACCAATCCCCATGAATCAATAAAAATCTGACCGCCTATCTGCTCTGCAATTGCTTTTCCGTTAACCCGTATACTGCCGGAATCCGGTGCAGGAATACCATTTTTAAGGTTTATATAAGCTGTATGTTCAGTACTCCTGCCATAACCGCCCCACCAGTAAAAACCTATCCCCTCTCTGGTATAGTTAAGCCATGTTTTTCCCACTTTCTCTGCTGTTAAAGGAGGTTTAAAATCCAAAAGGGACCTGATAAAAAATACAGGACCGTTTACGTCATCATCTGCCGCAAAGTTACTGTAGTTTTTAACATACCCCCGGATATCCCCATAGGTGGCCTTTATTCTTTCGTAAGTCCATATTGTAGGTTCCACAGGGGCACCAAGACGTACACCTGCACACATCCCCAGAAGCCCTGAGTATACCTGTTCAAGATATTTTTGTTTGTTCATTTTTTCCCTTATCCGCGGATGCGAATGCGAATCACCAAAGGCCGTAGGGATGGGTTTCATGCCCATCCATACGACCAATGTGTTTTATTTCAACATACCCTGTGCGTATTCTGTAATCTTATCTCCACCAAGATCATACCATTTTTTAACAAATTCGTCGAACTTATCAATAGAGTATTCACCGGTAATAATCTTAAAATTGTATTCTTTATACAGATTTATCAGAGCATCCCATGTTGGGGCCATATCAGCAGGAATAGGAAAGTCAGGATCACCTACTACATATTCACCGAGAAAGTCCCAGCTCTTTAAACCTAAAGCACCAAGAAGAGGCATAGGTCCATCATATGTCATAACCTCATTAATTCGGGGCCACCATTCTGATTTCTTATCAGTAGCTGTATATTTACCATTATCCACAGTATAATGAACACCTTCGACACCATAACGGTCCAAAAGCTGTCCTTCGTCAGTTGCCATAAATTCCAACAATTGGAAAACAAGATCAGGGTTCTTACTTGTTGCACTGATTGCCCAGCCTCTTGTTTCTTTTGCTGTTGAAACAGAGTATCCCTGACCAACACCTTTTGCAGGAGGAAGCGCAACAAGACCTACACCCTGATTGGTCTGTAATTTAGTATCATAGATATCACAAACAACTCCGGAAGTACCAAAAACCATTGCAACCTTGTTATTGTAAAGTTTATCTTCCATGGTATCCCATTTAGTTGTTACATAATCCTTATCAAAAAGACCTTCTGCATAGAGTTTCTGATAGAAAGCAAGCTTTTCTTTTTCTGCATCAGACACTTTTTTATAAACATAGGACCCACCCTGTTTGATCCAGGTTGCAGTTTCACCAAAAGCATGGTCAAAGGTAAAATCCATTCGTGTTGGACTGCCGGTATCGGTCATAACAAATGCGTCGGGATGATTTTTCTTGATAGTCTTAAAAAGATTATAATAATCATCAACAGTTACAGGAATCTTACCACCGGCTTCTTTAAACCAGTCCTCTCTGACAAGTGCAACACGTGCCCGGGGAGGAGCAATCCAAAGCAGATATGGATAATTTGCAATTCGCTGCTTGTTAAAATCCTGAAGTACATTCTGCATTACTTTTGAATTATCAACATATGATTTTAAATCGACTAAAAGACCCTGTTTTGAAACAGCTTCATCTCCACCCTGGAAATAGATCATATCCGGGATATCACCGCCCAAAAGCATAAGATTCAATTTTTCTGCATAACCACCATCAGGGACCTGGACCAGCTCCAAGTTCACTTTCTGACCTGAGTACACTTCAAATCCAGCAGCCATTTTTTCGAGAAACTGAAGATTAATATCATCAGTAGGGGAAAAATCCTTTCCGACAATCCGAATAGTAGGAACTTCCTGTGATTCAGCCGGAGCCTCTTCTTTCTTCTTACATCCGACAAAAACCAATGATATAAGTACTGTCATCGCAAGTAGTGTAATTAAAAAACGTTTCATATATTCCTCCTGTGAAACTTACAAATTGCAGATTTAAAAGATTTTCTGCAACTATTATTCTTTAACCGATCCTTCCAGTCTTCCCTTAACAAAATATTTAAGTACAAATGGGTAGAATGCAAGAATTGGTACAATGGAAATAATTATTAAAGCTGCTTTAATAGCTTTTATATCAAGCTGGGCAGCAGCTGTTACTTTAAGAAAGTTCATACTGCCTATAAAAGATGCCTTTTCTGCGGAGATAAGTAATTCTCTCAAGACGACCTGTAGGGGGTATTTCATTTCATCTGTTAAATAGATCATTGCGCGAAAGTACTCATTCCAATGGAAGACACCGTAGAATAAACTTACTGTTGCAATACCTGCAACGCTTACGGGAATAACAATTTTGAAAAGAATTTTTGTTTCGCTTAGTCCGTCAATTCTTGCCGCCTCGGTGAGAGAAGGGGGTACCTGGTCAAAAAAGCGCATAAGTATAATAAGGTAGTAAGGATTGACCGCTTTATAAAGAATAACAGACCAGTAGGAATTAAGGAGATGAAGTTTTCGCATAAGAAAATAATCGGGAATCAGCCCGCCTTCGAAAATCATGGTAATTACAATCATGGTTATAAAGAATCTTCTTCCCACCAGGTCCCGTTTTGTCAGTACATAGGCTCCCATACTTGTAAAAACAATATTTATGACCAGCCCTACAGCTGTAATAAAAATAGAGTTAAAAACTCCCCTTGCAACCTTTGGAATGGCAAGTACGGTTTTATATGTACTTAAGGTAAATCCGTAGGGGATTATTGTCGTCCCACTGGCCCTTGAGATGTAATCTGTACCCGTAAGAGAAATAACCAGCTGATTATAGAGTGGATAAACCAGTATAAGTGCACCTACAGCTAATAAAATTATTATAATAAAATGTCCAATCCCATGTCTTTTAACACTCATTACCAAACCCCCTCACCGGTAAGTTTACGACTTAATCTATCTGTTGACAGAATAAGGATCAGCCCGATAATACCCTTAAAAAGACCTGCTGCAGTTCCAAGAGAGTAATTCCCCTGCATCAAACCAACCCTGTATACATAGGTATCTATAATATCAACGTGATTTATAACCGCATCGTTCATCATATTAAAAACCTGATCAAAACCTGCATTCATAAAAAACCCGAGATTAAGAATAAAAACAGTAACAATTGTCGGAATAATTGCCGGAAAGGTAATATTCATTGCCTGCTGAAAGGGTGTAGCACCGTCTATTGTTGCAGCCTCATACAAGGCCGGTGCAATACTGTTTATCGCAGCTATGTAGAGAATAGAATCCCAGCCTATACTCCTCCAGATTTCAGAAAAAACAAAAACCCAGCGAATATGGGTAGTGGAAGTCATATATGCTATTGGTTTAAGGTGGAAAAATATTCGCACTTTATTCACAGCGCCTTCCGGTGAGGCGAGGAGTGAAATAAACAATCCTGCAATAACAACCCAGGAAAGGAAATGAGGAAGATAAATAACACTCTGAACACTTTTGCGAAATCCTATACTTGTAACTTCATTAAGCATAAAGGCCAGAATTATTGGGAGAGGAAATATAAGAAACATCTTCATGGAGCTGATTATTATTGTATTCATAAACACTTTTAAGAATACAGGAGAAGAAAAAAGCAGTTGAAAGTGCTTTAACCCTGCCCATTTATTGGCCCCGATATACATTACATCCTGAAATGCAATTCTTGCTCCCCACATAGGTATGTAATGCCAGATTGCAAAAAATAATATAACAGGAAACAGTAACAGATACATCTGTTTATCTTTTATAATTCTTTTTTGAATATTTCCTTTCATTTTTCACTCCCTTACTACAATATTTCCTACAATTATTTACCCCTGTTTAATGCATATGCTGCAAGTTGAGCACCCAGATCATACATATCCTCGTCCTTTGCAAAAGAGAGACATACACCTGCCGGATGCCTTACCTGCTCTACCCATTCCGCTGGAATTGCCGATAGACC
Organism: Spirochaetaceae bacterium; assembly: GCA_030643345.1. GTDB lineage: Bacteria > Spirochaetota > Spirochaetia > B11-G9 > B11-G9 > JAJRQE01. The sequence continues at coordinate 328 of DAOWMA010000145.1, read as the reverse complement.
CTGCCCGGCAGCACACAATGCCAGGACCAATGCTGTTACTGTATCTGCATCTCTTCCAAAGTTTGCCGCAAGAATAAAACCCTTTCTAAAGTCCCCTCCGGACATCCTGTAGAGAGCATAAATTTGAGGAATTGCCTCGGGAGAAATAGAATGTCTGGGGGCCCAAAGATCAGTATGGAGCTTATCATAAGCTTCATAAGGATCTTCTTCTGTATCAACAATATTCATTGCCTGAACCATTTTTCTTCCAAGCCAGCTGTCTTCCGGAATAAATTTACGTCCTGCCGCAATAACCTCGTCAACTCCTGCACCGGTTAAAGCAACTGAT
>DAOWMA010000133.1 GCA_030643345.1 Spirochaetaceae bacterium | reverse complement strand
TGAAAACACAGATTCAATCGTTTTTATTAGTGCCTCTCTAATCTTTTCTTGTATCATCTATCTACTCCTCATCCATAAAATCAAGAACTTTTGCGGGACTTAAGGGTTTACCGATTACAGCTATAACTCCTTCTCTTTTTAATCTTTCTTCCAGAACTGTATTGTCAAGGCTTGAGATGACCACTACAGGAATATCTTTTGTATTTCATAGTCCCCCCTCCTTATAATTCCCATTTATTTTTTGCATTTGACAGAAGAACTCTTCCTGTATCAGTATTTATTGATACTGTTCTGCTTATATTCCCGCCAATATCCTCTTTCATAACTCCAAGCCCCTGTTTCCAAAGAAAGCGCTTAACTGCAATTGCATTTCGTTTGCCAATATCAAAAGTTTTATTTTCATCCATAATACTGGAACCGCCGGCAATTTTTATTACTGTTGTTTTTCGATTCCTCCCCAGCTTTTTAAATTCTGTTAAAAGAAGTGGTAATCCTGTGTTTACAAAGTAACCCGGAAGAGATTGTGCTTTTTCGGAATTTACTGCACTGTCCGGTAATGCAATATGAATCATTCCTGCAATTTTTGCTTTTTTATCGTACAGCATTACCGCTATACAGGAACCCAGTGCATAGGTTTTTATCTCATCTCCAGGTTTTGATGTTGCTTTTATATGTCCTATGCCAATATCATATCTCATTATTTCATACCCTCAATAATAGCTATCAGGCGATCAGTGATGTTTTGTAGTGGTACAAGCTCCTCTGCCCCTCCGCATTTCCATGCTTCCATTGGCATTCCAAAAACTATGGAGGTCTTTTTATCCTGGGCAATTGTTCTTGCACCTGCATTTCGCATATTCTTTAATTCAAATGCTCCGTCTCTTCCCATTCCTGTTAGAATAACACCAACAGCATTTGGGCCAACATGTTTTGCAACAGAGTCAAACAGAACGCCGACAGAAGGTTTATGTCCGTTAACTTTTTCTCCTTCAAAACATTTTATTCTGTATTGACCTCCTGTTCGAACTACTTTTAAATGAGATTCTCCCCCCGGAGCAACCAGCACTGTACCTCGTAGAATTCTATCTCCTGTTTTAGCTTCTTTTACAGAAACTTTGGAAACTTTATCCAGTTTTTCTGCAAACATTTTAGTAAAGCCGGCGGGCATATGCTGTACAATAACTGTTCCCGGCATGTTAGCAGGGAACTGTTCTACAATTTTCCTTAAGGCTACAGTCCCCCCTGTAGATGCTCCGATTACCAGTATTTTATCGGTGCCTCCATGGAGGATTTTTTGATGAGATTCCTTATTAATTCCTTTGTAATTATTATTTTTCCATCCTGATACGTCAGTTTTTGCAGCAACCTTTAATTTGATAATAAGTTCATCAATCATGTCGTTTAGTTTATTTCCGAAACTGGATGATGGTTTAAGTACATAATCTATAGCACCGCTTTCCAGAGCCTCAATTGTTATAGATGCCTTTGGACCGGTCATGGCTGATACCATTATTACGGGAACCGGATACTGAGGCATAAGTCTTTTTAAAAATTCAACACCATCCATTTTGGGCATCTCAACATCGAGAGTAATAACATCCGGGTTTTTATTAACAATCTCATTCCGGGCAATATAGACATCTGCAGCAGTCCCGATCACTTCTATTTCAGGATCTTTTGATAGTCCTTTTGACAGGATACTTCGAACCAGAGCAGAGTCATCAACTATAAGTACTTTTATTTTACTCATCCTATTTTTCTGTAGACTGCCGGTATTATATATTTGAATTGAGATGAATTTCTTCCAATAGTTTCACTGTGCCCTATAAATAGAATACCATTATCAGTTAAATCCCTATGATATTTTGAAATAAGAGTTTCTCTTGTTTCTTTATCAAAATATATCATTACATTTCTACAAAAAATAATATGGAATTTGTTTTTGAAAGGGAATGTATCTCTCATCAGGTTCAATCGCTTAAACAGAATAAGATTTCTAAGAGATGTTTTTACACTGTATTTACCATCTCCAATTTTATTAAAGTATTTATCAAGATATTTTGCAGGCATTGATTTTAATTTATCCTCTGTATATATGCCGCTTTTTGCAGTACTTAATGCAGTGGTAGATATGTCAGTTGCAAGAATAACCGGTTTAGTCCCTATAAGTTTATTACCAAAATATTCTTTAAGGAGTATTGCCAAAGTGTAAGGTTCTTCTCCGGCAGCACATCCCGCACACCACATTCTGAGTTCAGACGGATCCTTCAATATATTTAATCTTTCAATTTCCGGAAATGTATTTATAGTAAGATATTTAAAGTGTTCATTTTCTCTGAAAAAATATGAATGATTGGTTGAAAGATGATCTGCCAGCTCTATTTGGAGCATGCCTGATTTATCTGCTTGTATAGCATTGTAATAATTAGTAAAGGTGTTATACCCTTTTGTTCTAATGATTTTGTTTAATCTACCTCTTACAAGGGTTTGCTTTTTGTCTGTCAAATTTATTCCAAAATTTTTATAAAGCAATGTGGAAATTTGTTTAAACTCTTTCTCTGTAATAAGTACCATATTTGTGTTCAATCTTTACTCCAGTACCTGATTTATGAAAGCGCCGGTATCAATTACCAGACAAACATCGCCGCCTCCCAGGATGCTGTAACCTGACACAGCCTTAACTTCATTAAGATATTCCGGGAGAGCTTTAATAACAAATTGTCTGTTTCCTATTATCTCGTCAACAAGAATTGCAATTGTCTTTTCATAGGCTGTAGCAATTATCAGAATCCCTTCTGTATATTCCCTGATTCCTGATGACAGCTCGTAAAAATCGGAAAGTTTAACAAGTGGAATTATCTCATCTCTAAGCTTTAAAACCTGTTGATTGGTTCTTGTTGTTGTTATCTGGTGCTTTTCCGGTTTATGGAATTCAATAATATCTGTTGTAGGTATGGAGCAGAGCATTTCGCCAGACCTGAAGAGTATTCCATCAAGAATTGCTAAAGTCAGAGGAATCTGCAGGATAAAAGTTGTACCCTTATTGGTTTCACTTATAATCTCCACCTTGCCTCTTAGTTTTTCAATATTCTTTTTTACAACATCCATTCCAACACCACGACCGGAAATTTCTGATACTACTTCATTTGTTGAGAATCCAGGTTCAAATATTAATGGCCATATTTCTGCATCCGGTTTGGTAAGAACCTGATCTGATGTTAGCAGATTCCTTTCAACAGCAATTTCAGATATTCGATCTCTGTTTAATCCTCCGCCATCATCAATAATTGATATCCAAATCTCATTTCCCTCATATTTTGCATTTAATTTGATAGTTCCAGCAGGGTCTTTCCCATTCTGTTTTCGCTTGTCTGCTTTCTCGATTCCATGATCAATTGCATTTCGGATAATATGAACAAGGGGGTCAGAAATTTGATCGATTACATTCCTATCCATTTCGGTTTCCTCGCCACTTATCAGAAAGGTGATTTCTTTATCAAATTTCTTTGATAGATCACGTATAAGGCGTCTCATTTTATTAAACAGGCCGTCAAGGGGAATCATCCTGATGGCCATTGTAACTTCCTGTATCTCTTTTGTTATTTTTGATAAAGCGGTTAGAGATTGCTGAAAATGATTAAGTTCAAGACCTTCCAGTTCAGGATTATGAATAACCATTGTTTCTGCTGTAATAAGCTCTCCTACCAGATTAAATAATTTATCAAGGCGTTCTGTGCTAACCCTGATGTCCTGCTTTTTTATCAGTGATTTGCTTCCGGCTATCTGTAGATTTTGTTTTTTTCCTTGTTTTTGCAGAGCTTTATCCAGTTGCTCTTCGGTAACGTTTCCTTTTTCCACCAGGATTTCACCAAGCTTTTTTTGCTGCACATTTAGAGCTTCTTCTATGCTGTACTCTGTTGCAGCACCCATTCCTATAAGAATATTACCCAGGGAGTCGTGATATTTTGTATCAATTTCCGGGTTTCTGGCATCATCAAGCTTCCCCGCTGCAATTTCATTCAGAGACTCCCGAATTAAATCTATAGAAGACAGGAGTGAAGATATAATCGGGTGGTCGGCTACCCTTTCTTTTTTTCGAAGAGTATCAAAAACTGTTTCTATACCCATACAGATTTTTTCTATCTTTTGAAACCAGAAAAAACCGGAATTCCCTTTTATTGTATGTATAAGCCTGAAAGGTTCTTCAATAAATTTAAGATTCTCCGGAGCTTTTTCCAGTTCAAGGATACTATGTTCAACTGTATCCAGGAGTTCTGAAGACTCTTCTGCAAACTGTTTTGTCATTTCAGGAGTAATCAGCTCATCTTCAGGAACAGCCGGAACATCGGGTTTTGTGTCTCCAAAATTTTTTATTTTTAAAAGATTTTCCTCTATTTCCACTTCCGATACAAAAATTTCGGTTATTACATCATCTTTGAAGCTGCCGGCCCAGGCTTCAAGTTCCTCCATAATTTGATTAAGCGTGTCTGTTCCTGCCAGGAGTATGTCTATAAGATTTGAACTAATTGAAATTTTATTATCTCTAAGGTTATCAAGTAGATTTTCAAGAGCATGGCTTAAGTTTTTAATTTTATTCAAACCAAGAAAGGAAGCAACGCCTTTTATCGTATGCATAGATCTGAAAATCTCATTTATCGTTTCCGGATCTGCATTATCTTCCAAAGAGACTGTTTTTGCTTCAATATTATCCAGGTGTTCAGTTGTTTCGGATATGAATGATACTAAAATCTCCATATCTTCTATAATATTATGATCTTTCTTTTCAGATTTAGCTTTTTTTGCTGCCAATGCGGATGTGAGACTTTTTATTGAGTTAATAATTTCTTCATCAGGGCCTTCTTTTATGAGGAGCTTAAATTTCTGTACAACATGATTCAAGACTTCCTTTTCTTTTTTTTCTATTCCCTCTGTTGTTAAAAGAGTCTCAATTTCTTCCACAATGGATACTTGTTCTATTAAGTCCCGGGGGTAAAATTATTCAGCATTTCAATTAACTTTTGATAACTCATTTTCTCCTATCCTTTTAGAAAAGTGTTATATCTCCATGAAGGTTTTCTTTTCCATCAGTTTTCTTCAATTGGCTTTCATTCAATTCCAGGTCTAATGCGATCCATTCTTCCCGAACCGTAAAAACTTTAGAAGCATTTGCAAGAAGATCTGTACTTATTACTCCTATGTCATCTCTTTCCTGTAATCCATATTTTTGTTTAAGAGAAATAAATTTCTTCCTAATTTCGTAACTGGTTTTAAGCTTTTCAACTTTAACTACAATAACCTCAAAATCCTCAACTTCTGCAAGAAGCTTGTCAATCTCCTGCTCCAGGCTGTGGTCACCCTTGCTCATATCTGCAAGTAAAATTTGTATATCATTACTTACTTCCTGGCTTTCTCCCACAATTGTAAATATTTTTTCTGTTGCATTAAGTGTTGATTCTTCACTTTTATCTATTATTACAATCGAGAGTTTTTCTATAATGGGTGTTGTTATATCCAGTTCAGTAAGCAGTCTGTTCATGGTATCTTTCATGTTGATGGATATTTCATATTTATCCATTATCTCTGCGTTTTTCTCTTTTGAATGCTCAATTTCCTCTTTATATTTGTTTCTTTCTTCCTTAATTTTTTCCAGGGATAAACGGTTTTCATTATTTCTCCTGGTTTCAGCTTTGTGCAATATTTTAACAGATAGAAATATTGCAATAAGAAGCAACATTCCAGCAGTAATATTCAGAAATATATTATTATAGAATATTTCTGCTATAGTAATAATAAAGGCAATAATAATTATCGAATAGGCTGGCTTCACATCTACGTCCTTACATTTGAGTTTTTCAACATATTCATCATACAGTATTATGAAAATTTATGTAAATCGCAAGGTATTTTTAAAAATTATCGAGGAATATACATTTACCTGATATGAAGTGCCGGGACAGACCCGATATACTGTAGAGACGCAAGATTTTGCGTCTCTACGTTATATCGGTGATCAGCTCTGATACCAGAATCCCTAGATCTGATAATATATTTTCGCCTCCTTCTTCTATCTTTTTTACAAATACAGTCCCTGCAACTGATGCATAGAGGTGGGGAGCCAGTGCTTTTACCTGCTCTCTGGAATTTATTCCAAATCCACCTAAAATTCTAACTCCTTTTCCTGAAAAGTATTCCAGGAAAGTGATGTTTTCTT
>DAOWMA010000211.1 GCA_030643345.1 Spirochaetaceae bacterium | reverse complement strand
TCTACCCCCTTCTGTCAGAACTTTAACATTGGAACCATTAAGCTTCTCCACAGCAAATGTATCGGGATCTTCAAACACCCATTCGTAACCCGGATTGATTTTATCCACAACAAGATATGCTTCGGGAGACCGCAACCCGAGCTTCGATCCATATTGCTTCCAATTGTCTCTGTTTACCTTGAAAGTCTGCCTGATGAAGGGACAGTAAATTTTGGGGAAATCGGTCAGGTTCCCATCGATTAACTCTACTTTATTGTCTGCCATACTCCCCATATTAATTCTCCTTGAATTTATTATATCAGAAGATAGTGAATAATGGAGTTTTTTATAAGAGTTCTGACTATATATTAACTATTATTTTGTTATTTTTTAAGATACTCAATTCCAGATAATATAAGCTTTACAATGATCACCTTCAAGTTATAGTATTGACGAGTGAATAAGTTATTAAAATATTCAGCTTTTGTTTTTGGAGCTGCATTCTTAGTTTTTCTTTTTCTCTCAATTAAACTAATGGTTCAATCACCATTTCTACCCGGGAAAAGTAACGATTTTTTAGAAGAACTAAAATTTCATTATGCTTTTTTTCTACCTGCAGAGGACCATTCTTTTTTTAGTAAATTAAGGGAAGGAGCCATAGATGCCGCCAGTTCTATGAACTGTGCCATTACATTTCATCCAATTGATTCGGACCCCCTTAGTTTTAAAATGGCCCGATTTTCCGGTGTTGATGGATTTGGTTTATATTTGTATGAAAAAGATAAAAATAAACTTCAGTATCTATCGGAGATTCTACAGGAGGGTATTCCTGTTGTGCAGATAGAAAATGAAATTATTCAGGGACCTGGATCATTTTTCATAGGGACAAATAATTTCGATGTAGGAAAGGGAATTGGTCAGCTTGTTCTGGATACAGGGATAGATACCTTGAATATGGCCCTTATCTACAGCAAAAAGAACCCTGGGGTAATGTCCGATCGGAACCTGGTAGAAATGGGAATTAAATCAGTACTTGGAAACAAACTGTCTGATCTAAGAACAAAAGAAACCAGCCTTAACCCTCTGGATGCAGGTATACTTGCATATGATCTGCTAAACAATGAACCTTCAATTGATATTATTGTGCTCACAGACCCTAATGATACCCTTGTAACGGTTCAGGCAATTATTGACATGAATCTTGTTGGACTGGTGCAAATAATTGGCTTTGGTGAAAATAAAACAATAAAATCTTACATTGATAAAGGAGTAATTTTAGGTAGTATTGTACGAAATCCCTACAGGATTGGTTATTCAACTGTTATGGCACTTAAAGAAATAAGTATGAATGGTTATACATCCGCTTATGTTGATACTGGTATTACAATCCTTGAAAGAAAAAATCCATGAAAAATTCATTAAAGGGCAGACTGTTTCTGTATTCTTTTATCAGCATGATTATAATTGTATTTTCTATGGGATTTGTGTTGATTAATTCTTTAAAATTGCAGGAAATTGCAGACAGACGTTTTAAAGATGAGCAGTATTTACAGGAATTACAAAGCCAGCTTATTGATATTCAAATTCCATTAAAAAGTTATTTAACAAGTTATTCATCATCCTCTCTGGCTAAACTGCTGTTTATAATTGAAACTTTAAGTGAGTCTATTCCTTCAAGTCGTCCTATTACTGCAAATAATTCTTTTCTTATAAAAAGAGAAATTTATTTTCTTATAGATTCTTACTTGTCACAATTAAAACAGATTATTGAACAAAAACGTGGTAGGAAAGTTCAGCAGTATATTAATAGTTACAATGAACTTAATAATCTGTATAAGTATATCAGCAATAGGTTTAATGATGCCAGTTTGTCCGGTTTTCGTGTTCAGTTACAGGAATACAGAGATTTTCTCGGACTCTTTCGAAAAATACAGATATATAGTCTTCTTCAAATACTTTTAGCAACTGCTTTTGCCTTTTCAATTTTAATGCAGACAGTAAATAACCTGGTCAGTCCTATGTATCAGTTGTCTCTTCTTGCCGGAAAACTTTCGGGTGGATCATTCGATATTCCGGATATTCACTTTAACTCAGTAAATGAGGTCAATCAGGTCTCTGAGGCATTTAACGATATGAAACACAATATACACCACTATATTGAAGAGATTAAGAAACAAAAGGAGATGGAGCAGCAGATAATGACAGAAAAGGTTAGAAATTTAAAAATGGAACAGTTACTAAAAAGAATGGAACTCTATACCATGCAGGCACAGATGAATCCTCATTTTCTGTTTAATACCATTAATACAGGCGTACAACTGGCCATTGTTGAAGAAGCTGACCGGACTGCCGAATACATGGAAAACCTTGCTGCTCTTTTCAGATATAATATTAGAGAAAAACAGTTCTTTGTTTCTTTAAGACATGAACTGGAAGGTTTGGAATCTTACTATAATATTTTAAAGATCCGCTTTCCTAAAACTTTGAACCTTGTATTGAATGTACAGGAAAATTTACTTGATACTTTTAACTGTCCTGCAATGATACTTCAGCCTCTGGTTGAAAACTCTGTACTTCATGCATTCAGAGAAAAAGAGGGAATTGGAACAATAACTGTTTCTGTTACTTATGAAGATACTGTACTGCTTATTTCTGTTTCAGATGATGGTGTAGGAATACCGGAAAAAACAATAAAAGAACTTTTAACTCCTCACACCCATGATTACAAATTAAGTTCCCGTGTAATGGGTCTTGAGAATGTTATTCAACGCTGCTATTTTTTCTATCCTGATGAGAAAGATGTTATTGATATTAAATCCGATCAAAAAGAGGGAACAGAAATTTTAATTAAAATCCATACTGAGGTACAACCATGTATCAGGTTATGATAGTTGATGACGAAGAACCTGTTCTGGATAGTTTTGCCTATATTCTCCGGAAGGATGTTACAGACTTTGTCCTTTGTGGAAAAGCACGTTCAGGAACAGAAGCTGTAAATATGATTCAAAAGTTGACACCTGACCTTGTATTTATGGATATTCAAATGCCCGGAATTGATGGGATTGAAGCCATAAAGCAAATACGTCCCAATTATCCTAATACAGTATTCATTCTTGCAACTGCATACGAACGTTTTGATATTGCACAGAAAGCCATCCCTCTTGGGGTATTTAGTTACCTTGTAAAACCAATTTCAAAAAGAACACTTCTGGAAGAACTTTCAAAAGTTAAAAACCATCTGGATCAATTGAAAAATAAGGACCATCGCAGACTGGAGGATGTCAGACTCCTTCAAAAGAAAAAAGGAGAGGAGAAACACCGTTTTCTCAGCAATCTCATATGGAGAGATCCTGATGATACGGCGACGAATGAATTTCTCCAGCTTTTTCATATTAGCTGTGATCGTGCCGTTTTGTATCTTATTGAATCTGTCGGCAATATTTCTGAAGATCAGAAAATTAGTTTATATGAATCTATCACCGAAAAAATTCAATACAAATATCAATGCTTTGATACAATTGTTACAGGAAGAATGCTTCTATTTTTTCCGGAAGAGCACAGTTTAAAAAACCTTGATTTTCATCTTCAGAAAATCGTTAATCAACTAAGTCCTTATACTTTTATACTTGGGCAGGGTGGTCTTTACCCACTGTCCAGTCTACACAAATCCTTTTCTGAAGCTTTTAAACCATTTGCAGCAGCAGAAAAAAAGGAAAAATCATACTCTGCAGACAGAGAAAGAGTGCAGTTCATTTGCAATAATATACTTGCCAGGGACAATTCAGGATCTAAGAGTTCCTTTGAAGATTATTGGATTGAAATATTTAATAGTTTCAGCTTTCATGTTGCCCTTGGGAAAATGGTAGCTCTTTTTACCAGGCTTCTGGGTAAGCTGGATACACATGTTCTAACAGCTCTGGACCTTAATATTTATCCTGCTGAAGAAATTATGGTCCTGAAATCTGTAGATGAATGGCAGCAATGGTCGGAGCATATTATCAGGCGCATACAGAAAGTGAATAAAATTAATAATCAGCAATCCTACCCTAAACCCCTTACTGCCTCTTTGGCCTACATCAGGGAAAATTACCAAAAACCACTTCAGCTCTCTCTGGTTGCAGATGAATATGGTATCACAGGAAGCTATCTCAGCCGTTTGTTTAAAAAGCATCTGGACACAACTTTTATTGATTATATTAACCAGTTAAGATTAAATAAAGCAATTATTCTTCTTGAATCAAAGAAGTATTCAATAAAAGAGATTGCTTATATGGTTGGATATCAGGACCCAAACTATTTTAGCAGAATTTTTCGACAGCATATGGGAATATCTCCTTCGGATCTTGAAAAAGAGGGTATTAAAAATGATAAATAAAAATCTACTGTTACTTATATTGATTCTCCCCTTGTTGTTTTCCTGCAGTAAAAAAGAACAGGGGAGATCCAATATTCGTATAGGCTTTTCTGCAGCTTCAGATACTTTTCTCATTGAACGATGGGACAGAGATATAAAAATATTTATGGCAGCTGCCAGAGGAGAAAAAGCAGAGGTTATTTTTGCAAAATCTCCAGGGGATGCACAGGGTCAGATTCCCCAAATACAGTATTTACTGGAACAGGACATTGATGTTCTGGTAGTTATTCCTCAGGATATGGAGCTGCTTGCAGGTATTATTAAAAAAATCACAGATAAAGGGATTCCTGTTTTATCCTATGACAGGCCAATTATGGGTGTTCCCATTA
>DAOWMA010000069.1 GCA_030643345.1 Spirochaetaceae bacterium | reverse complement strand
TGTAGGGTTTGCAAACTATAAATATATATTCACTGATCGCACAATGCGTATTGCATTTATTAATAACCTTATATGGATGATTTTCGGTACCAGTTTCAGTCTAATTTTCGGAATGCTTTTTGCGCTTCTTTCGGAAAGATCAAAATTTGAGAAGTTAGCAAAATCGCTGATTTTTCTGCCTATGGCAATATCTTTTGTCGGGGCAGGTGTAATTTGGAAGTTTATTTATGCTTTTCGTCCTGCAGGTCAGGCCCAGATAGGGTTGCTCAATGCAATTGTTACTGCTTTAGGGGGTGATCCTGTTAACTGGATAGTCCTCCGGCCATGGAACACTCTGTTTCTTATTGTAATCCTGGTATGGCTTCAGTCGGGATATGCCATGGTTATTCTTTCCTCTGCAATAAAAGGGGTCCCGACAACTCTTCTGGAAGCCGCCAGGATTGATGGGGCCGGAGAGTTTAGAATAATCTTTCAAATTATTATACCCTATATAAAAGGGTCGATTATTACTGTTGGAACTACAATTTTAATATTAACTCTTAAGATCTTTGATATAGTCTTTGCAATGACTAATGGGTTGTTTGGAACAGAAGTACTGGCAAGTCAGCAGTATAAACAGATGTTCAAATTCCTGCATTACGGAAGAGGTTCGGCTATTGCAATTGTTATTCTTATCGCAGTTATACCTGTTATGTGGTACAACCTGAAACAGTTCGGCAGCAGGGAGGTATTTTAAATGAAAAAGCAAAAAACCAGATCAGGAATTATTGTAAATATTGTTCTTATACTTCTTGTAATACTGTGGACTATACCTACTTTCGGGATCCTTGTGACATCATTTCGAATCAGAGATAATGTGTCAAAGACAGGATGGTGGCAGTCCCTGTCTGATAAATCAGGATACACCCTTGATAATTATAAACAGGTTCTGGGAGGACGTACCTTTACCTTTAAAGATTCTTCAGGGAGAACTGCCCGAGCAAAGGGAGACGGTATGATGGGTGCATTCCTAAACAGTCTGACTGTTACGATACCTGCCGTTGTAATCCCTATCCTTATTGCTGCTTTTGCAGCTTATGGTTTTGCCTGGCTCGATTTTCCTGGAAGGAAAAGTTTATTTGTAATAATTGTTGCATTGCTGGTTGTACCCCTGCAGATAGCCCTTATCCCTGTACTTAGGGATTATCAGGCCCTTAAGCTGAATGGGACATATTTGGGTATCTGGCTGGCCCACACCGGGTTTGGACTACCCCTGGCAGTCTACCTTCTTTTTAATTACATCAGTACAATACCCAGAAGTATAATGGAATCAGCATTTATTGACGGGGCTTCTCACTTTACAACCTTTGTCAGACTGATACTGCCTCTATCTGTTCCTGCCCTGGCAAGTTTCGCTATATTTCAGTTCCTGTGGGTCTGGAATGATATGCTTGTTGCTCTTGTTTTCCTTAGCGGAGCAGGTGCAAAAATGCAGGTTGTTACTGTCAGGCTGCTTAATATGATAGGATCGAGAGGGCAGGATTGGCATCTTTTAACTTCCGGGGCTTTTATCAGTATGGTTCTTCCCTTAACTGTTTTCTTAGTATTACAGCGATATTTTGTAAGGGGATTGATGGCTGGCTCTGTAAAAGAATAACGCCTGTATTTTGACAAGTATATAACAGGCTTTTACGATGTGGTCTATTTTTACGATTGCCTGGCTATTTTGCGCCACGTAGAAGTCCTCTATTAGAGAAGAGCCGCTAATTAAATTCAAATGTGGGACAGCGCAAAAAGCTCTATAAGGAACTGCCGGATGAATTTTACAACAGAAGAAATACTTAAGCGTATGAAAGAGAATGTCCTTAACCACCATATGGATAATGAAGGATATTCTGATTTCAGAAATAGGTTCTTGAAATATTTCCCGGGATTATTAACAAATCTTATGGACCTATACGGGGAAAGAACAGATTTTCTATATCAGCTTGAAGATGTAATTGAAACCTGCTGCAGTATGTTCCACGAATTGCAAATAACTCAGAAGCAGAATCCCGAAGAAAAAACTGTCGGGTTGTCCACCGGCTCCCGGAAAGAAGTTGGCGCGGTTTTTTATGTGGATCTTTTTGCTGGAAAGTTAAAAGGTATTCAGAAGCGCATCCCTTATCTAAATGAGCTTGGAGTTACGTTTATTCACCTTATGCCGATTTTCAAAACACCTTCCGGCTTGACGGATGGCGGCTATGCAGTGTCCAGCTACAGGGAGGTGGACACTCGATTTGGGACTATGCACGATTTAAAGGAATTAATTCAGGGCCTGAATAGAAATGGTATAAATCTTATCCTTGATTTTGTTCTTAACCATACATCGGACCAGCATGAATGGGCAGTTAAGGCTAAGCAAGGGGATATTCAGTATCAGAATTATTACTATCTTTTTGATGATCAATCTGAAATTGATGAATATGCACCTTTTTTAAGGGATATTTTTCCGGAAGTAAGAAAGGGGAATTTTACATTCAACGAGCTTATGCAGAAATGGGTATGGACAACGTTCAACAGTTATCAATGGGACCTGAACTATAATAATCCTGCCGTTTTTATACAGATGATGAAAGAGATGTTTTTTCTTGTTGGAGCAGGAGTGGATATTTTGAGATTCGATGCTCCTGCATTTATCTGGAAGAGAAAAGGTACCGGCTGCGAAAATTTACCTGAGGTGCATACACTAATCCGGGCATTTAAATCTATAATGAATATTACAGCACCAGGTGTTCTTTTCCTATCAGAGGCAATTGTTCATCCTGATGAGATTGAGAAATATATCTCTGTAGATGAATGTGAACTCTCCTATAATCCTCTTCTGATGGCAACTTTGTGGGAATCTCTTGCTACACGGAAGGTATCACTATTGCAGAAATCAATGGAGAGGTATGCCTCTCTACCTGAAGGATGTTACTGGATCAATTATATAAGATGTCATGATGATATTGGATGGACTTTTTCCGATCATAATGCATGGGATGCAGGTTTGGATCCTGGAGGGCATAGAAAATTCCTTAATGAGTTTTATACCGGAAAATTTAATGGCAGTTTTGCAAAAGGACTGCCCTTTCAGGAAAATATGCAAACAGGAGATTTGCGGATTTCCGGCACCCTCGCATCTTTAGCAGGTTTGGAGAAGGATTTAACAGTGGAAACTGAACTTGAGGTGAATATTGCAATAAATCGAATACTTCTTTTGTATGGTGTTATTCTATCAATGAATGGATTCCCCCTCCTCTATATGGGTGATGAGGCTGGTTATCTGAATAATTACAGTTATATGGATAATCCGGACCATGCAGAAGACAGCAGATGGGTCCACAGACAAACAACTACGTGTCCAAAAAAAAATAAGAACCACTATTCCCGCCGGATATTTGATAGACTGACAAAACTAATACAAATAAGGAAAAGCTGTAGATCTTTCTCCGGGAACAGTATACAGATTAAAAATTTGCAGAACTCTCATGTTTTTGGATTTTCCCGTATAAATATGGATAATTCTGATGAGAAAGTAACTGTGTTGGCCAATTTTTCTGAAGGTCTGCAGGTTATTAATGTATCCGGTCCGGTACATGATTTAATATCCGAAAATAATTATAATTCCAGGATAGAGCTTAAGGGTTATCAAATTCTCTGGCTGAAGGATGGAAGTAATTAATGGACCACTGGAAGCTTACACAAAAATCCTTTGTCTCTTCGGATCTGGGAAAGTATGAAACCCTCTTTGCTCTTGGTAATGGGAATCTTGGACTTCGGGGGAACCTGGAGGAACCATGTTCCAACTACCAAAGGGGCACCTATATAAACGGATTTTATGAAACTTTTCCAATTAAGTATGGTGAATCTGCATATGGTTATGCAAAGAAAAATCAGACTATTGTTAATCTTGTAGATGGTAAGGATTTTCGCATTTATGCAGATGGTGAACTTTTTACTACAGATAAGGCTGTAGATCATATCCGGGAACTTGATATTAAAAAAGGAATTTTAACACGAACTTTTTTTTGGTTAACTGATTCCGGAGCA
Source organism: Spirochaetaceae bacterium (assembly GCA_030643345.1). Classification (GTDB taxonomy): domain Bacteria; phylum Spirochaetota; class Spirochaetia; order B11-G9; family B11-G9; genus JAJRQE01. The sequence continues at coordinate 4,352 of DAOWMA010000069.1, read as the reverse complement.
AGGATTGATGTCAAAATACGAAGGCTTGTCTCTTTAGTAAAAGATTCAACGGCAGTCCAGGTCCTGGAAATTAATGTTTCTAATAAAAAAGTAGATATTGAGCTTGTTTCATTTCTGTCTGATGTTTCTGATATAGAAAAAAGGGATAAGATAAATGCTTCAGAAGATCCCAGAATAGGACCGGTCTCAGGAAAAAAAGTACTGCATCGAAAAGATGTGTTAAAAGCAGGATCCAGAGTTCACATGATCCATCAAACTAAGGGGAGCAGGATGTCCCTTTTTTCCGGTATGGATCATTCTTTTTCAGATAATTATACACCGGTAATTAATAATTCCATTTCCAGGACAGGGATTGCTGTCAGTTTTACTTTCAAAAATGTTGAGGGAAATCTTCAGCTTGTAAAATACCTCTGTTATCAACATGGTCAAAGTAAAATAGAAGATGAATTGAAATCAAATGGTTTGAATGATCTTGATTCCTGTCTTAGGCAGGGGGTGGAATACTATTTTAGTGCTCAGGAGCTTTTTCTCTCTGATTTTTGGGATAGAACGGATGTCGTAATTAAAGGAGATTCTGAATTACAGTTTGGTATACGTTTTAATCTGTTTCATCTTCTCCAGTCTACAGGAAGGAACGGGAAAGTAAGTATTGCTGCAAAAGGGCTTACAGGGCTGGGGTATGAAGGGCATTATTTCTGGGATACAGAAATTTATGTACTTCCCTTTTTTATCTATACTTTCCCTGAAATTGCTAAATCACTTCTTTCATATAGATACAGCATTATAGATAAAGCCAGAGAGCGAGCGGCAGAACTTTCTCATAAAGGGGTCCTTTATCCCTGGCGTACGATAAATGGTGAAGAGGCTTCGGCTTATTTCCCGGCAGGAACTGCCCAGTACCATATAAACGCGGATATTGCGTTTGGTATAAACAAATACCTTAAATCAACCGGAGATATTGATTTTCTTCTTGAATCCGGTCTTGAAATACTTGTTGAAACTGCAAGGTTCTGGTTCGATTTAGGTGAATATATACCTGGTTTAAACGGAGATTTTTGTATTCATGAAGTAACAGGTCCCGATGAGTATACTGCACTTGTTAATAATAATCTTTATACAAACATTATGGCAAAGGAGAATTTATTAACTGCCTGTGTTTATCTTAAAGAACTAAAAAATACCAATAACAAATTTTATGAATTTTTCATAAAAAAATTTGATATATCGGATGCAGAGATATCTAATTGGTATAATGCAGCAGAAAGAATTCGTCTTCCCTACAATTCGAAATTATCAATCTATGCTCAGGATGATGCTTTTCTTACCCGTCCAATCTGGGATTTTAAGGGTACACCTGCAAATAAATATCCTCTTCTCCTTCATTTCCATCCTCTTACAATCTATCGTTACCAGGTAATAAAACAGGCAGATGTTGTAATGGCTTTGTTCCTTCAGGGGAATCATTTTTCCCTGTCCGAAAAGAAACGCAACTTTGATTATTATGAGGAATTAACTACTGGCGACAGTTCTCTTTCTGCTTGTATTCAGGGTATTGTTGGTGTTGAGCTTGGGTATCTTGACCTCGGGATGAAATATTTGAGGCATACTGCATTGATAGATCTTCATGATCTGAATGTGAATGTATGTGATGGTGTTCATACTGCATCCATGGCTGGATCATGGATGTCTGTAATTTATGGTTTTGCCGGTATGAGGGATTCAGATGGCCCCCTCTGTTTCTCCCCCAGACTCCCTTCAGGGCTGGATGAAATTTCGTTTAAGATCAATTATATGGATTGTCTGCTTTCAGTTATAATTACTCCGGATAAGGTTGTATATGAGTTACTAATAGGTAATTCTTTAAGTTTGATTAATTATTATGATGAAATTCATCTTATATCCGGGGAAAAGGTAATTATCCACCTGCAGCCGGAACTTCGGGCTGTTCTGATTGATAATCATTCTGAGGATGGTCCTGGGGATTTTATTATTGAGGCTGAGGCTGCTGGTATAAAATGTGTGATTTTATCAGAGGTGGAAGGCATTGTCCCGCCTCCTGATCCTGAATTATTTTTAACTGCTGCAGAGGATTTGAAAATACGACGTTGGGATTGTATTGGTGTTACTACACGATTTGAAGGGAAAGATGCCTTAAAATCAGCAGAGATGACCTATGTGAAATTAGAAAATCTTAAAGGCCTGACCCTAAACAGTATTAGAAAAATCCACAAAGAATTTTCGCTTGACTGGAACCATGGTATTGATTTTCAGTCACATTCTATTCGTCAGGGGAAACAGAAAGGTATGTTATCAATTGGATAAGTATTATTACCCAATTGATAACATTCAGTATTAATAAGAGTTTAACTGGGTTTTATAACCGCCCCTTATATCGATAACTTCACCGCTCATTGTTTCATTTTCCGTAATATTCGCAAAAATATATTTAACGGAGAGTCCCGGGACCCTGTCAGAAAGCCAGTATTCATATTTTATATGATACCCCTCTTCTACATCTTTGTCTTCAAAAACAATATGATCAGCCTTGAATGATCCTGCTTTTGTTTTAATTTTCTCTATTCCAACTGAATATTGAGCATAATACTCAGGGCTCATTGTTTCGATTTCATCCTCTGTGTCAGCTTCCTCTCCTGTTTCTTCCTCCTGTTCCGGAATAATCTCTTCAATTAATCCGGTTTCCATGTTTGTGAATCTGATTTTTATGATATCGTAATCATCTTCAAGAAGTATTTCATAAACCTTTTCTTTTCCATCAACAGTTGCTGAAATGGACCACCAGGCAGCACCATTGTTCATTCTTTTTAACAAAGCACGGGTAACTGTAATTTCATCTTCTCCGTTATTAGTAACCTTCCATGTTACACCTTCTCCATTCCTGAAGTTGTCATCACCAAACCCATAACCGCCAAGGAAGAAATAAGATGCATAGAATACCGAAAACTCTATCATAGGATTCAGATTTCCCATTTCAGAAGATGCTACATCTAATTCCGATATAGAATCAGTAATACTCTGAACAGCTTTATCAAATGTTGCGCATCCAACGATGCTCATTATTATTAGCGTAATAAAAATATTTTTTTTCATAAAATCCTCCAGGTTTGTTTTCAGTATGACATATCAATAAAGGATTCGTCAATTTTTTTTACAAAAAATGAAACTTAAGTGCAAAAAATAGTTTGACTCTTAAAGAGGGAATCGGTTAAGATTACTTCACATAGATGGACCATCTGATAACGATTATGTTGTCAGATGATTCATTGAGTCATATTGAGGAACACGATGAGAAGCCGTGACTGTCCTCTACCAACTGTATCCGGTGACGGACACTTTATATGCCACTTAACGGGAAGGCGGAGTGTTTAGAACCGGGAGTCAGTATACTCGATAGACTTAAAATATTACTGTGGAGGTACGTTCATGAAGCGTATTATCATTATTCTGTTGGCAGTGGTGTCAGCAGCAGCATTTGCTGATGTGGAAATTATAGTTACCGCATCAAGAATCGAAGAAGATTCAAAAACAACCCCTGCATATGTCCGGGTTATTCCTGAGGAAGAGATTCAGGAAGAGTCAACAATCCTGGATGTTCTAAAAACTATTCCTGATATTTCTGTTAGAGAGTTTTCCCCTGCAAAGCAGGCTATTAGTATGGGAGGGTTTGGAGACGGCGGTTATGGACGGACCCTTATACTAATAAATGGACGTCCTGTTAATCGACCGGATATGGCATCATTTGACTGGAATACCATTACTCTTGCCAGTGTAAGCAGAATAGAGATTGTAAAAGGTTCAATGTCTTCCCAGTACGGAGACCAGGCTGTTGCAGGTGTTATAAATATAATTACAAAGCAGCCTGAGGGGTTGACAGCATCTGTGACAGCTTCTGCTGCAAATACTCTTACAAACAATCAATCAGTTTTTGCTTCTTATGGAAATGAAACTGCAGGAGTTGCTGTTGGTCTAAACAGAACAGATAATAATCCAACCAGGGACCGGTCTGATTCTACCATTTTGAGTGCAAATGTAGATTCGTTTTTTAATTTTACCGGAATTGAAACAAAACTTGGAGTGAATTATTCGGACAGTAAGTATCAATTGCCCGGAAGTTTAACAGAGGCACAGTTTGATTCTGATCCGGATATAGCTGTTAATCAGGAAGATGAAGGGGCTTCCATAAGCTACGGCGTAAATAGTTCCTTTGATATTGCTGCAGGTGCGGTTGATATAACCGTTCCTGTCTCCTATTCTGTCCTATACTTCAGTTCTGCTATGCCCTCATGGTTTTGGGATTAATATTCTTATACAAATATTACTACTGTTACGGCAGG
>DAOWMA010000311.1 GCA_030643345.1 Spirochaetaceae bacterium | reverse complement strand
CATTAAAGCTGAAAATATTGAATATCCGGAGAATAATCCTGTTATTAAGCATAGAGAATATGTTAAAATATCGATAACTGATACGGGAAACGGAGTACAAGCCGGGGACATTGAGCGAATATTTGACCCCTACTATACTACTAAAAAAACAGGAACAGGATTGGGTCTTGCAATAATCAACTCCATAATAAAAAATCATGACGGATATATATTTGTTAATTCAGAACCTGGGAAAGGGGCAACATTTACCTTCCTCCTCCCCGGGGTAAAAGTAGTGGGATAATATTAAGAGGAAACTATGAATATCGAAAAAATTATAAGTACTGTATTCAACAAGGACTCCGGAATACCTGGATCACAAATAACAGATAGGTTTAATACATCTGCAGAGAATAGAAACGATATCTGCAAATCTCTAAACTCCGCTTTTATTATATCTCTAAGTGGAAAGGGTCATTCAGAGTATAATAATGCAGATAAATATCTAAAAAGAATGTGTAAAGACAATACTTATGCTCCTCTGGCAAAATTCTTCACAGAAGGATTACAACTCATATCAAATGAGATTGTAAACAGGATACAAACTGATACTGATTTTGCTTCACGGTTGTCAGATTTAAACAGATATTCTGAAAGTAATACGGACTTTTCATCAATAGAAGCAATTGATGCCATGTGGTCAGTTTTTTTCCCTGAAGCAGAAAATGTTTTTTCAAATAAGAACCAGAGATCTGAAGAATTAAGAAAAAGAAGAACAGTAAATATAAAAAACCTCAATCCAAAACCCATTACAGATCCCGGCAAACAAATGATATTTACTTCAAATATTCTCCTGACTATACCGGATAAAAAGACAAACTTAAGTTCATTGGGATATTCAAAGGATTTGTTAAAAGGGATTACCCTTGCTTCAAGTGAAAAGCAGACTTTCTACTATGATCATCCAATACAGATAGGAACAAAGCCTGAAGCAAATGAAATTATATACGGATTAAATGGCCTGAACACCACAGTTGAATATGAGAAAAAAAATGGGAATATGGATTCTACTCAAAAGATGACATGTATACTATCTGCATCTGTAACTCACAAGGGGCTCCAGAAAATTGCAAAAAAATATATAAAAGAGGAACTGGATAAATACGGAAGCTTTGAACATCTGGATATCTATATCTTCACAGAAGAGAATACAGAAAAACTTATCAATGAAGTCTTCATGCCGGTTACCACAATTATGAATAACAGCAGAGGAGAAGAACTTCTTAAAGCAGTCTTTGGTGTAGATGGTGAATACGGTCGGCATTACTCCTTTCTAAAAGCAATAACAGCATTCTGGAATATTTTAATAGATGCCGATAAAATTGCAACATTTAAAATAGATCTGGATCAGATATTCCCCGAAAAAGAATTAAAAGAACAGACTGGGAAAAGCGCATTTGAACACTTTAAATCACCACTCTGGGGTGCTGAAGGGACAGATTCTTCAGGAAATCCGGTTGAACTTGGAATGATAGCCGGTGCCCTGGTAAATGAAAAAGATATTCATAAAGGGTTATTTACACCTGATGTTGAATTTGATAACAGACAGGACCTTAAACTGGAAGAAAGGTTCTTCTACAGTAAACTTACGATGGGTTTATCCACAGGATCAGAACTGGCAACAAGATATGGTGAAAATGGAATTGACGGGAAAACAAACTGTATACAAAGAATCCATGTTACAGGTGGAACAAACGGAATTCTTGTACATGCATTACAAAAACACAGACCCTTTACTCCAGGATTTATTGGGCGGGCAGAGGACCAGGCATATCTTCTGTCAGTACTGGGAAAAAACTCTACCGGATTAGCATATCTTCATGAAGACGGCCTTATTATGAGACATGATAAGGAGGCCTTTGCCGGAGATGCAATGAAGGCAGCATCTGCAGGCAACATGATAGGAGACTTTATTAGAACTCTATATTTCTCCAGGTATGCTGAAATCCTGACCGACAATATCTCTGATATAAAACAAACCATCGATCCATTTACAGGATGCTTTGTCAGTAAAATCCCTCTAACAACTGTACTCCTGCGATTCTGTATGAAAGCGGTCGACTTATTTGAAGCAGGAGATGATCAACTGGCCTCAGATTTTATGCTCCGGAACTTCGAGCGTCTTGAAAGATCCATAGAGTTTGCATATGGAAAAGAAGATCTTCTTCTTAAGACATATAATAAAGAAAGAAAGGGCTGGAATCTGTTTTATGATGTTCTGGACGGGCTGGAGAATAAGGATGTAGCAGATCCTATTAAAAAAATGGCCATTCAGATTAAAGCAGCCGGGATTTGTGCAGGATGCAGGATATAGAAAACCGACAACCCTTATAAAGGAATCTCCAGTAACTTTAAAATATTCTGGTTATAAACGAGAAAGCATCAAAATCAGTATCAAAACTAAAAATAGTTTCAATATCATTATTCTTCATAACAGCAGCATGAACAGCATCTCTGGCAGAAACTCCACTGAATGCAGGAAGAATATCTTTAGCCAATATCAGATCATCCGACCCTACCGGGAAGACCTCATCTACTATACCTAAGATAGCATCATACGCTGGTCCGATAGCCTCAATTCGCTTAATAGCTGTATAACGGTGAAGAATTTCCTGTAATATTTCCGCATCAGTAACCAGGCGGGTTTCATCCCGTACCAGCCGCTGAAGAACAGAAATGGTACGCTCCTTATTTGGATGATCTGCACCGATCAGATACATTGGGATATTTGAATCAATAAAAATCAAGACAGTGGTTCCTTAAAATATCCGGAATCAATCTCTGCAGCAATATCCTTATAATCACCTGTAGGGAAATCGTATTTTGCAAAACTATTTATAACCTGAAGTTTTTTCCGGGCTGTCGTACCGGGTCTCTCTTTTTTTTCATGCTGAATCGCCCGTCTTACCCAGGCGGATACAGTTATTTTCTCCTGCTCTGCAAGGGTTTTTACTTCTCTTAGTTCCTCTTCATCCAATAAAACCTGTAATCTTATACTCATATATATGAGTATACTTCAATAATGTTGATGAGTCAATTTTATTTCAGACAATTATGAACAGTGAAGAGAGAAGGTGTCTATCTGGATATTATAGACGGATTTGAATACTTCGAAGAGAATTATTAGTGGCGCATAAGCTCATGATACTTTTTGTCTGCAGCTTCAGCCTCTTCATCCAGGCCAAGTTCAGTACATGCATCCCGAAGATTAAACCAGGCGTCAGGATCTGAATCATCATAATTCATGGATCTGGTAATCAACCTCCAGCTTTACGGCCAGGGCCCTGAGAAATAACCCGACATCACTTATAATACCCACAGCCTGACTGGTTCCTCTGTCAGAAAGTTTAGTAACAACAGATGGATTGATATCCACACAGACTGTTTTTACCCAGGAGGGAGTCATATTCCCGGTACCTATTGAATGAAGCATTGTAGAAAGCATTATTAT